>NZ_JBHWWX010000006.1:0-169286 GCF_042730335.1 Rhodococcus sp. NPDC060084 | reverse complement strand
CGGCACGCGCACCGTCGGCCGGGATGTCGGCGCGGCGGGCACGACTGCGGCGGCGGTGTCGTCCTCCTCGACCTCCAGGTCCTCGTTGCGGGTGACCCGGAAGGTGTGGTGCTGGGTGACCTCCATCCCCGGGAACAACTGCCCCAGGTGGGTCGCGATGACGTCCTCCAGCGGCACGAACCGGCCCTCGGCGCCGATCGGGACGGTGGCTGCTCCTACAGGTACTGACCGGTGTTCGACTCGGTGTCGATCGCGCGGCTGGCGCTGGCGTTCTTGCCGGTGACCAGCGTCCGGATGTAGACGATGCGTTCGCCCTTCTTCCCCGAGATCCGGGCCCAGTCGTCCGGATTGGTGGTGTTGGGAAGGTCTTCGTTCTCGGCGAACTCGTCGACGATCGAATCGAGCAGATGCTGCACCCGCAGACCGGGCGCGCCGGTCTCGAGCACCGACTTGATCGCGTACTTCTTGCTGCGGTCGACGATGTTCTGGATCATCGCACCCGAGTTGAAGTCCTTGAAGTACAGGACTTCCTTGTCGCCGTTGGCGTAGGTGACTTCGAGGAAACGGTTCTCCTCGGACTCGGCGTACATGCGGTCGACGACCCGTTCGATCATCGCGCGGATGCAGGCGGCACGGTCGCCGCCGAATTCGGCGATGTCGTCGGCGTGCACGGGCAGCGTCTCGGTGAGGTACTTCGAGAAGATGTCCAGTGCCGCTTCCGCGTCGGGCCGTTCGATCTTGATTTTTACGTCGAGGCGGCCGGGCCGCAGAATCGCCGGGTCGATCATGTCCTCACGGTTGGAGGCACCGATGACGATGACGTTCTCGAGCCCTTCGACGCCGTCGATCTCGCTGAGCAACTGCGGCACGACGGTGGTCTCCACGTCGGAGGACACCCCCGACCCACGGGTGCGGAAGATCGAATCCATCTCGTCGAAGAACACGATCACCGGGGTGCCCTCGGACGCCTTTTCCCGCGCCCGCTGGAAGATCATCCGGATGTGCCGCTCGGTTTCACCGACGAACTTGTTGAGCAGTTCGGGGCCCTTGATGTTGAGGAAGAAGGACTTCGCGTCCTTCGAGTCCTCGCCACGGGCCTCGGCGATCTTCTTGGCGAGCGAGTTGGCCACCGCCTTGGCGATGAGCGTCTTACCGCAGCCGGGCGGCCCGTAGAGCAGCACACCCTTCGGCGGTCGCAGCGCGTACTCGTGGAACAGGTCCTTGTGCAGGAACGGCAGTTCCACCGCGTCGCGGATCTGCTCGATCTGCCGGCCCAGGCCACCGATGTCGCCGTAGTCGACGTCCGGGACCTCCTCGAGCACCAGATCTTCGACCTCGGCCTTGGGGACCCGTTCGAACGCGTACCCGGCCTTGCTGTCGACGAGCAGGGAGTCGCCGGGCCGCAGCTTGAAGTTGTCCGGCCCGTCGGTTTCGTCGGTGGAGACGGTCGATGCCGGGTCGAGGGTGCGGGCGGCCGCGGCAGCCAGCGGCGCGGCCAGCCACACGACGCGTTCCTCGTCGGCGTGCCCGACCACCAGTGCGCGGCGCCCGTCGTCGAGGAGTTCGCGCAGGGTGGTGATCTCCCCGACCCGCTCGAACTCGCCGGCTTCGACGATGGTGAGTGCCTCGTTGAGCCGGACGGTCTGGCCGGGCCGGAACTCGTCGAGGTCGAGGTTGGGTGAGACCGCGACCCGCATCTTGCGGCCCGAGGTGAACACGTCGACCGTGTGGTCGTCGTAGGTTTCGAGCATCACCCCGTAGCCGCTGGGCGGCTGTCCGAGCCGGTCGACTTCCTCCCGCAGCGTGATCAGCTGCTGCCGGGCGTCCTTGAGCGTCTCGAGCAGCTTGCCGTTGCGCACGGTGAGGGACTCGAGCCGGGCTTCGAGGTCGCGTACCCGGTCGGACGGTTCGGCGAGCATGCGGCGCAGGGTGGCAACCTCCGCGCGCATTTCTTCGATCTCCCGTGCCGCCGCAACCGCATCCGGATTCTGTGAGTTCATGAGCGACTCCCTCCACTGTGGTTATTCCACGCTACCGGGCGTTGGCCGAATGTGTACGACGACACGAATTCGTCGGGTACCGAACAGGTGTCGGTGTGCTCGACCGGCACCTCCCCGGCACCCGGTCAGCGCTGTTAGGCTAACCTAACTATCTGTTTCGTCCCTTGTCCCGAAAGGACCCACTCCGTGACCACCCGAACCCTGTTGGCCGCCGCCGCGGTGGCCGCCGTGGCACTGCTGCCCGCCTGCTCCGACTCGTCGTCGGACACCACCACCACCGACAGCACAGCGACGAGCGCGACCACCACCGCCACCACGACGACTGCCACCGCGGCGGCCCCGGTCGACGCGGCGGTCCTGCAGCAGCCGGTGGACGTGTTCTTCGACCCCGCCGCGACCACCGACGACCGCGTCGCCGTCGTCGAGGACGGCGACGAGCACCGCGCCGAACTCGACCAGTTCACGGGCGTGCTCGCCGACTACTCGCTCACCGGCACCGTCGGCGAGGTCACCGTCGTCGACGACGACACCGTCACCGCGACCACCGAGGTCGCCGGGCCGCACGGCGGCGCCCCGATGCCTCTGCAATTCAGCCGCACCGACGACGGGCGCTGGGTCCTCGACGACGACGCCGCCTGCTCGATCCTCGAAATGGGCCGGATCACCTGCGCATAATCGCGCCCCGGCCCGTCGGACTCCCGGCCCGACGGACTCGCAGCCGCTGGGTCAGCCCTTACCGGCCCGGCGCTGCGGCTTCGGGGTGACGGTGCCCTCGGCGAGTTTGCGCGCCGACACCAGGAACGCCGTGTGCCCCTGCATCCGATGCTCCGGCCGCACGGCCAACCCCACCACGTGCCAGCCCCGCACGATCGACTCCCACGAGCGCGGCTCGGTCCAGCACGCCTGCTCCCGCATCGCCTCGACCACCTTCGACAACTGCGTCACCGTCGCCACGTACACGATCAGCACCCCGCCCGGTACCAGCGCGTCGGCCACCGCCGGCAGCGCATCCCACGGCGCGAGCATGTCCAGCACCGCCCGGTCGACGTGTCCGTGCGCCTCGAGGTCGTAGTCGGCGACATCCCCGAGCGTCAGATTCCAGTTGGCGGGCCGCTCCCCGAAGAACGTCTCCACATTGCGCACCGCGTGGACCGCGTGGTCGTCGCGCACCTCGTACGAGATGACGGTGCCCTCCGGGCCGACGGCCCGCAGCAGCGAGCACGTCAGTGCGCCCGATCCGGCGCCCGCCTCGAGCACCCGCGCACCGGGGAACACATCACCCTCGTGCACGATCTGCGCTGCGTCCTTCGGATAGATCACCTGCGCGCCCCGCGGCATCGAGAGCACGTAGTCGACCAGCAGCGGTCGCAACGCCAGATACGGGGTGCCGTTCGTGGAGGTCACCACCGAGCCCTCGTCCGCGCCGATCAGCGCGTCGTGCACGATTCCGCCGCGATGGGTGTGGAACTCCTTGCCCGCCTCGAGCACCACGGTGTATTTGCGGCCCTTGGCGTCGGTCAACTGCACCCGGTCCCCGACCTGAAAGGGTCCGCTGCGCCCGAGTCCGCCTTCTGCCATCACCGTGTCCACCTTCGTCCGATCACCGCGCCGACCTCGGCGCGCGGGACCCCGCATGGTGCCGGTCCCGGGTCTCTAGCGTGCCAGGTCGCGCCCGGCGGCCGACCACGCCCCCCACCGACCACGCCCTCACCGGCGGCGGCGCACCCGGTGTGCGCCGCACGGCGCCGCGACTGCCATCATCGGATCCGGCGCCCGGTTCCCACCGGGCGCCGTGCCGTCCCATCCCCACAAGGAGTTCCTGCAGTGAGCGCCGCCGCGTACTACGTGCCCGTCCCCGTCCCCGCCGATCCCGGGGCCGACCCCGACGTGAGCATCGAACGTTTCCGGCCCACCGAGCACACCGTGAGCACCTGGGGACCCGACCTGCAGCACGGCGCGCCGCCGTCCGCGTTGCTCGCCCGCGCGCTCGAACGGCACCGGCCGCGCCCGGGCACCCGGCTGACCCGCATCACCGTCGACCTGCTCGGTCCGGTTCCGCTCTCCGACCTCGAGGTGCGCACCCGGATCGACCGGCCGGGCCGAAAGATCGAACTGGTCGTCGCCGAACTGTGGGCCACCGCCCCCGACGGCACCGCCCGGGCGGTCGCGCGGGGCACCGGCTGGCGGCTCGAGACCGTCGACCTGCCCGACGTCGCCCGCACCTCGGAGCCGCCGCTGCCGCCGGTCGACACCGTTCCCGCGGGCTCGGTCGGTCACCCGGCGTGGTCGGGCGGGTACATCTCCACCCTCGAGTGGCGGGTCGTCACCGAGTTCGGGGTGCCGGGCCCCTCCGCGGCGTGGGTGTGTGCCCCGCTGCCGCTGGTGGACGGCGAAACCCCCACCGGGCTGGACCGGCTGATGACCGTCGCCGACGTCGCCAACGGTGTCGGCTCCAAGCTCGACCCCACCCGCTGGCTGTTCCTCAACACGGAACTGACCGTGCACCTGTTCCGCGCTCCCGACCCCACCTGGGTCGGGATCTCCGCCGAGACGTCCGTGGGTCCCGACGGCGTCGGTATGACCGCCGGGGTGCTCTACGACGAGGCCGGTGCGCTCGGCCGCATCGCCCAGAACGTGCAGGTGCGGTCCCGCTGATCGCGGGACCGCACCTGAGGCGAGAGACGGGATGTGCCCGCCGGTAGTTCTCTTCCGGAGAGCTATTCGGCGGCGCGCATCGCGCGGCACGACCGGATGTTCGACGCGAGGATGGCGTGCGCCCCGATCTCGGCGAGACGGTCCATCACCGCGTTGTGGCCCTTGCGGGGCACCATGGCCCGCACCGCGACCGACGAGTCGTTCGCCAGCGGGGAGATCGTCGGGGACTCGAGTCCCGGCGTGACCTGCACCGCCTGCTCGAGCAGGTGCTTCGGGCAGTCGTAGTCGAGCATCACGTACTGCTGCGCGAAGACCACGCCTTCGAGCCGGGCGATGAGCTGATTGCGGGCCCGATCGGCACGATCGGAGCCTTCCCGCTCGATGAGCACACCTTCCGAATCGCACAGCGAGTCACCGAACGCCACGAGATCGTGCTGCCGCAGCGTGCGACCCGACCCGACCACGTCGGCGATCGCGTCGGCCACCCCGAGCTGGATGGAGATCTCCACCGCCCCGTCGAGCCGGATCACGGTCGCGTCGAGACCACGGGACTCGAGGTCCCGGCGCACCAGATTCGGGTACGACGTGGCGATCCGCAGCCCGTGCAGGTCCTCGACCGTCCAGTCGCGGCCCTTGGGGCCGGCGTACCGGAACGAGGACCGCCCGAACCCGAGCGAGAGCCGCTCCGCGACGGGCGCACCCGAATCGAGGGCCAGGTCACGGCCGGTGATCCCCAGATCCAGCTCACCGGACCCGACATAGATCGCGATGTCCTTCGGGCGCAGGAAGAAGAATTCGACGTCGTTGACGGGATCGATGACCGTCAGATCCCGCGAATCGGTGCGGCGCCGGTACCCGGCCTCCTGCAGAATCTCGGCGGCAGACTCGGACAACGAGCCCTTGTTGGGAACTGCGACGCGCAGCATGACGAACGTCCTTTCGGAAAGGGAGGGAAGAATCGACGAGGTCCACGGGCACGGACGGCAGCCACCTCGAAGGGGCGGCACCGGCCGTCACAGATGCTTGTAGACGTCCTCGAGCTTCAGACCGCGCCCCACCATCAGAACCTGCACCCAGTACAGCAACTGCGAGATCTCCTCGGAGAGCTCCTCATCGGACTGGTACTCGGCGGCGATCCATACCTCGCCGGCCTCCTCGATCACCTTCTTGCCCTGCGCGTGGACACCGGCGTCCAACGCGGCGACGGTGCCGGACCCCTCAGGACGGGTCACAGCACGTTCGGACAGCTCGGCGAACAGGGAATCGAAGGTCTTCACAGGGGTTGATTGTTTCATGCCGCGCCGCTCCCCCCGAATTCAGGACACCACCGCGCCCGGCGCGCGGCTCACCACCCGAGGTTCCGGGCGCTGACGAACCGCCGCGTCGCCCCGCTGACCGGATCGGGGAACTCGAGCGCACGTGCCAGCAACCGCAGCGGATCGGTGAAGTCGTCCGGGTCGCGGCGCCGGAACACCGGATAGAAGTTGTCCCCCACGATCGGGATCCCCAGCGCCGTCAGGTGCAGACGCAACTGGTGCGTGCGCCCGGTGCGGGGGTGCAGCCGGTACCGGGCCCGCTCTCCGCGTTGCTCGAGCAGTTCGACGCGGGTCTCGGAGTTCGGTGCGGTGAAGCTCTGCACGGCGGTCAGCTCACCGTGCTGCTTGTCGATGCGGGTGCGCACGACCTGCGGGAATGCGAGCTCCGGCCGGAATCCGGCGACCGCCTCGTACTCTTTGACGACCAGCTGCCGCTCGAACAGTTCCTGATACGGCCGCCGCCAGCGCGGGTCGGTGGTGCACAGCAGCACACCGGCGGTCATCCGGTCGAGCCGGTGCACCGGCACCAGATGCGGCAGGTCCAGCTCCCGGCGCAGCCGCACGACCACCGTTTCCCGGATGTGGGTGCCCCGCGGGATGGTCGCCAGGAAGTGCGGTTTGTCCACCACCACCAGTCGCTCGTCGCGGTGCAGCACCTCCACCGGAAACGGCACCGGCACCTCCGGCGGCGGGTCGCGGTAGAAGTACACGAACCGGGTCGGCTGATAACGGGTGCCGGCGTCCACCGGCCGGCCGTGTTCGTCGACGAGTTCACCGGCGCTCACGCGGGCCTGCCAGTCCTCCGCCGGGTGACGGGACTGCAGAAATTCGACGATGGTGGCCGCGTCCGTCTCGGCGGGCATACGCAGCCGGTCCGGGCCGAGACCGTCCCGCACCGGCAGCGGGGCTCCGCGCACCTCAGGCCTCGACGGGGTCCGGTACGCACCCCGCGCAGACCAGCGTCAGGTCGCGGCCGTCGCGATCGGGGTGGTTGCGGTACCGCGACGTCGGCGTTCCGCACTCGGTGCACCGGCCCAACACTGTTGCGGCCGGGCTGAATTCGACGTTCATGCGGCCGTCGAAGACGTACAGCGAACCTTCCCACAGCCCGTCGTCACCGAATGTCTCGCCGTAGCGCACGATTCCGCCGTCTAGCTGATACACCTCTTCGAAACCGCGGTTGCGCATCAACGCCGACAACACCTCGCACCGCACCCCGCCGGTGCAGTAGGTCACCACCGGACGGGACTTGAGATGGTCGTAACGGCCGCTGTCGAGTTCGGCGACGAAATCGCGGGTGGTCTCCACCTCGGGCACCACCGCATTCCGGAACCGGCCGATCTCCGCCTCGAACCGGTTGCGGCCGTCGAAGAACACCACCTCGTCGCCGCGCTCGGACACCAGTTCGTGCACGGCGCGTGGCGAGAGCGGGGTGCCGCCGCCCACCACACCGTGTTCGTCGACCTTCACCTCGTGGGGCACCCCGAACGTCACGATCTCCGGGCGCACCTTGACCGACAGGCGCGGGAAGTCGTCGCCGGTGCCGTCGGACCACTTGACGTCGGTGTCCTTGAACGCCGGATAGCCGCGCAGTCCGCGCACGTAGCGCTTCACCGCGGCGATGTCCCCACCGACGGTGCCGTTGATGCCGTGCTCGGAGATCAGGATCCGGCCCGTCAGCCCCAGCGACGACGCGAGGGTGTGCTGCCACAACCGGATCGCCTCCGGGTCGGGCAAAGGCGTGAACGCGTAGAACAACACGATCTTGGGAATCGCCATGTCAGCGCGATCCCGACCCGTGCAACTCGCGCAGGTCCGCCACGGTCAGCCCCTCGAGCGTCGACCGGAACACCCGGCGCGGCGAGCCGGGCACCTCCACCAGCGACGGCACCACCAGTACCGCGCAGCCCGCGGCCTCGGCGGACGTCGCGCCGGTCGGGGAATCCTCGATCGCCAGGCACTGTGCCGGATCGAGCCCGAGCAACTCCGCGGCCCGCCGGTACGGCGCCGGGTCGGGCTTGCCCGCCGGCACCTCGTCACCGCACACCGTGTGGTCGAAGCGGTCCCGGCCGAGCGTCTCGAGCGCGACGTCGCACAACCGGCGGCCGGTGTTGGTCACCAGCACCTGGCCCAGTCCCGCCGCACGTACCGCATCGAGTGCCGCCTGCGCGCCGGGCCGCCACCGCAGACCCTGGGCGAACAACCCGGCCATGTATGCGTTGAGCCAGTCCTCGGCGGCGGTCTGCTCGTCGGGGGTCGGTTCGAGACCGAGACCGGCGAACGCCCGCCACACCGACAGGTCGAGCGGTCCGCCGATCGTCGCGCGCCGGGTCTCCTCACTCATCGGGCCACCGAGATGCAGCGACAACTCCCGCATCCCGATGTCCCACAACTGCTCGGACTCGAGCAACGTGCCGTCCATGTCCCACAGCACCGCCTGCAGTCGGGTGGCCCCGATCGACGGTGCAGCGCAACCGGATTCGAGCTGATCAGACATTGAAATACTTGGCCTCCGGGTGGTGCAGCACGAACGCGTCGGTGGACTGCTCGGGATGCAACTGCAATTCCTCCGACAATTCCACGCCGATACGTTCGGGCTCGAGCAACTCGACGAGCTTGATGCGATCCTCGAGATTCGGGCACGCGCCGTACCCGAACGCGAACCGGGCCCCGCGATAGGCGAGCTTGAAGTACTCGGCGATCTCGTCGGGATCCTCGTCGGCGGCGGTGCCGCCCCCGGCGAATGCCAGTTCCTGCCGGATCCGGCGATGCCAGTACTCCGCCAACGCCTCGGTGAGCTGCACGCCGATACCGTGCACCTCCAGATAGTCGCGGTACGCGTCCGCGGCGAACAACTCGTTCGCGAAGTCGGCGATCGGCTGCCCCATCGTCACCAGCTGGAACGGCCACACATCGACCTGCCCCGACGCGAGCGCATCCTCCCGGGACCGCACGAAGTCGGCGATGCACAGGAACCGGGACCGCTGCTGCCGCGGGAACGTGAACCGGAACCGCTCCGGCGCGTCCGGGCGGGGCTCGGTGAGCACCACCACGTCGTCACCCTCGGACACCGCCGGGAAGTAGCCGTACACCACGGCCGCGTGCTGCAGGATCCCCTCGGTCGCCAACCGGTCCAGCCAGTACCGCAACCGCGGCCGGCCTTCGGTCTCCACCAACTCTTCGTAGCTCGGGCCGTCGCCGCCCCGTTGCCCACGCAGACCCCACTGTCCGAGGAACAGCGCGCGCTCGTCGATCAGCGACGCATACTCGGCCAGCGGGATGCCCTTGACCACGCGGGTACCCCAGAACGGCGGGGTCGGCACCGGAAGATCCGCTGCGACATCGCTGCGCGCAGGCACCACCACCGGTGCCTCCGCCGCCTTGCGCTTCTCCGCGATCCTCTTGCTGCGCTCGTGCCGCTCCTTGCGCTCGGCGGCCTTCCGGGCAGCTTCCAGCGCCTCCGGGCTGTCGGGCGCCGGAGCCTCACCGCGCTTGACGGCCATCACCTTGTCCATCAACGACAAGCCCTCGAACGCATCGCGGGCGTACGACACCTGACCCTCGTAGACCTCCGCGAGATCGTTCTCCACATAGCTGCGGGTCAGTGCCGCGCCGCCGAGCATCACCGGGAACTGTTCGGCCACCCCGCGGGCATTGAGTTCCTGGAGGTTCTCCTTCATCACCACGGTCGACTTCACCAGCAGACCGGACATCCCGATCACGTCGGCTCTCTTGTCGACGGCCGCGTCGAGAATCGTGGCGATGGGCTGCTTGATCCCGAGGTTGACCACCTCGTAGCCGTTGTTCGACAAGATGATGTCGACCAGGTTCTTGCCGATGTCGTGCACATCGCCCTTGACGGTCGCCAGCACGATCCGGCCCTTACCGTCGGCGCCGGTGGACTCCATGTGGGGTTCGAGGAACGCCACCGCCGTCTTCATCACCTCGGCGGACTGCAGCACGAACGGCAACTGCATCTGCCCCGACCCGAACAGCTCACCGACCGTCTTCATCCCCGACAGCAACGTGTCGTTGATGATCGTCAGCGGCGGTGTCGTCGTCATCGCCTCCGTCAGATCGTCCTCGAGGCCGTTGCGCTCCCCGTCGACGATGCGCCGCTCGAGCCGTTCGAACAGCGGCAGCGCCGCCAGCTCCTGCGCGCGCGACTCCCGCGCCGACGCCGCCGACACACCCTCGAACAGTTCCATCAGCTTCTGCAGGGGGTCGTATCCCTCGCGGCGACGGTCGTACACCAGGTCCAGCGCGACCTGCCGCTGCTCCTCCGGGATGCGTGCCATCGGCAGGATCTTCGACGCATGCACGATCGCCGTATCCAGCCCCGCTTCGGTGCACTCGTTCAGGAACACCGAGTTGAGCACCTGCCGGGCCGCCGGATTCAAACCGAACGACACATTCGAGATGCCGAGCGTGAAGTGGATTTCGGGATGTCGCCGGTGCAGTTCGCGGATCGCGCTGATCGTCTCGATCGCGTCGCGGCGGACTTCCTCCTGCCCCGTCGAGATCGGGAAGGTCAACGCGTCGACGATGATGTCTTCCGGTGCGAGCCCCCAGTTCTCCGTCAGATCGGTGATCAGGCGCTCCGCGATCCGCACCTTGTGTTCGGCGGTACGGGCCTGACCCTCCTCGTCGATCGTCAGCGCGACCACGGCCGCGCCGTGCGTGACGACGAGCTGCATGATCCGCTGGAACCGCGAGCCGGGGCCGTCGCCGTCCTCGTAGTTCACCGAGTTCACCGCGCACCGGCCACCGAGGTGCTCGAGACCGGCCTGGATCACGTCCGGCTCCGTCGAGTCGATCATGATGGGCAACGTCGAGGCCGTCGCGAACCGGGACGCCAGTTCTGCCATGTCGGCGGCACCGTCGCGTCCCACATAGTCGACGTTCAGGTCCAGCATGTGCGCGCCGTCGCGAATCTGGTCCTTCGCGATATCGAGGCACTTCTGCCAGTCCGCGGCGAGCATCGCCTCCCGGAACGCCTTCGACCCGTTGGTGTTCGTGCGCTCGCCGACCATCAGGATCGACGCGTCCTGCTCGAACGGCATCGCCGTGTAGAGCGACGACACACCCGGCTCCGGCACCGGCGTGCGCGGGGCGGGCGTCACCTCACGTACCGCCGCGGCCACCTGCCGGACATGCTCGGGAGTCGTGCCGCAGCACCCGCCGACGAACGCGAGCCCGTAGTCGGCGACGAACCCGGCCAACGCCGACGCCAGTTCCTCCGGACCCAGCGGGTACTCGGCGCCGTTGGGCCCCAGCACCGGGAGCCCCGCGTTCGGCATCACCGACACCGGGATCCGTGCGTGCTGCGTCAGGTACCGCAGGTGTTCGCTCATCTCCGCCGGGCCGGTCGCGCAGTTCAGCCCGATCAGGTCGATGCCCAGCGGCTCGAGCGCCGTCAGCGCCGCACCGATCTCCGAACCGAGCAGCATCGTGCCCGTGGTCTCCACCGTGACATGGGTGACGATCGGCAGTCGCCGGCCCGCCTGCTCCATCGCCAGGCGGCTACCCACGATCGCGGCCTTCGCCTGCAACAGGTCCTGGCAGGTTTCCACCAGGATCGCATCGGCGCCGCCGTCGATCATGCCCAGAGCGGCCTCCGCGTAGGCATCCCGCAACACCGCGTAGGGCGCGTGCCCCAAGCTGGGCAGCTTGGTGCCCGGCCCCATCGAGCCGATCACCATCCGGGGCATCCCGTCGTCGCTCGGGCCCATCTCGTCGGCCACCTCACGGGCCAGACGGGTGCCCCGTTCGGACAGGTCACGGATGCGGTCGGCGATGTCGTAGTCGGCGAGATTGGGCAGGTTGCAACCGAAGGTGTTCGTCGAGACCACATCTGCGCCGGCCTCGAAATACGCCCGATGGATCCCCCGGATCACATCGGGCCGAGACTCGTTGAGAATCTCGTTGCACCCCTCCAAACCGCGGAAATCGTCGAGCGAAAGATCCGCGGCCTGCAACATCGTGCCCATCGCCCCGTCTCCGATGACAACGCGCCGCTTCAACGCATCGAGCAAGACAGAGTGCAATGGGGTGGACATGCCCACCAGACTAGTGGGCGGACGAACCGGCCCGGGTCGTAGGCTGGACGAGTGAATGCACGCGAGAACTCCGACACCCCGGACCAGGACGTACCCGTCCTCCGTGATCCGGTGCTCGTTGCCGCGTTCGAAGGATGGAACGACGCAGGCGACGCCGCCAGCGGAGCCGTCGAACACCTCGAACTGATCTGGGACGCCGAACCCTTCGCCGAACTGGACTCCGAGGACTACTACGACTACCAGGTCAACCGCCCCCAGGTCCGGCTCGTCGACGGCGTCAGCCGCGAACTCGACTGGCCCGCCACCCGGCTGTCGGTCTGCGCACTGCCCGGCAGCGACCGCGACATCGTGCTGCTGCGCGGCATCGAACCCAACATGCGCTGGCGCAGCTTCTGCGACGCCATCATCGAACTCATCGACGACATCGGCGTCCACACCGTCATCCTTCTCGGCGCCCTGCTCGCCGACACCCCCCACACCCGGCCCGTCCCGGTGACCGGCACCGCATACAGCGCCGAAGCCGCCAAACGCTTCAACCTCGAAAAATCACGCTACGAAGGACCTACCGGGATCACCGGCGTCCTCCAGGACGCCTGCGTCCGCGCCGGCATCCCCGCCGTGTCCTTCTGGGCAGCGGTCCCCCACTACGTCTCGCACCCGCCCAACCCCAAAGCCACCGTCGAACTCCTCCGCCGGCTCGAAGACATCCTCGACGTCGAAGTTCCCCTCGGCGAACTGCCCGTCCTCGCCGAAGAATGGGAAGAGGCCGTCACCGAGATGACCGACGACGACGAAGACGTCGCCGACTACGTCCGCGGACTCGAAGAACGCGGCGACGCCGAAGCCGAATCCGACATCACCGACGACATCTCCAACATCGACGGCGACGCCATCGCCGCCGAATTCGAGCGCTACCTGCGTCGACGCGGTCCCGGCGGACTCGCCCAGTGAGCGCCCTGCGCGCGGCACTCCCGCGCGCGGCGCTCTACACAGGCGGCTTCCTCGGCCCGTTCGGCGGCAGCGTCGTCGTCTCGATGCTTCCCGAGATGGGCGCCGACCTGGGCGTCACGGCCGCCACCGCGGCCACCTCCGTGACCGCCTACCTCGGTGTCTTCGCCGCCGCCATGCTGTTCTCCGGCACGCTCGGTGCCCGCTGGGGCCGGGCCCGCACGGTCCGCCTCGCCTACCTCGCCTACGCGGTGGTGTCCGTCGCCGCCGCGCTCGCCCCCACTCTCGCCGTGCTGCTCGGTGCCCGCATGCTCCAGGGCGCGGCCAACGCCTTCACCACACCGCTGCTGCTCGCGGCCCTCGCGTCCCTGACACCGCAGAATCGGCTCGGTCGCGCACTGGGTCTCTTCGGTGCCCTGCAAGCCGCCGGGCTGACCTTCGCGCCGCTCGTCGGCGGGCTCGCCGCCGAGATCGACTGGCGATGGGCGTTCGTGGTGCTCGCCGCCGCCGCACTGGCGCTCGCGTGCATCGGACTACCGGGCACCGTCGACGAGGACACCGCCGGCGAACCCGCCCGGCTTCGCGACGCGCTGCGTTCCCGCATCGTCCGCATCGGCATCGTGGCGTTGCTCGGCTGGGGCGCGATCGGCGGACTCAACTTCCTCCTCGCCTTCCGTGCCGAGGACGTGTTCGCTCTCACCCCGTCCGAGCGCGGCGCGCTGCTCACCGTCCTCGGTTTCGCCGGCATCCTCACCGCCCGGCGCGTCGGGATCCTCGTCGACCGGATCGGCGCGCGGCGCACCGTCCTCATCGGTGCCTTCGCCGGCGCAGTGCTGGTGGTCACCGTCGGTACGGTGACGAATCTCATGGTCGTCGCCGTCGCCTGGTTCCTCGCGGGCGTCGCCTCGCAATGCGTGCTCGTCGGCGTCAATGCCGCCGTCCTGGGCGATCCCGGAGCCAACCGCGGCGGCGCGGTGTCGGTGGTGCAGGCCTTCCGGTTCGGCGGTGGCGCGTTCGCTCCGCTGGCACTCACGCCCGTGTACTCGGCGGATCCGACCGCTGCGTTCCTCGTGCCCGCGGTGCTGCTCGCCGTCGTCACCCCGCTCGCGATGCCTGCGTCGCCGCGACCTGACAGTTCCGGCAAGGACGGGGTGAGGTCTTCCTGATCGGCATGTAACGCGCCGGCAGCCGATCCGTCACCGACGCGGCAGACCCTCGAAGTATGACATCGACCCAGCCCCAACCGGAGACACCGCGTCGGCGGCTCCTCGTCGTGGGCAACGGCATGGCAGGTGCTCGCACCGTCGAAGAGATCCTCGCGCGAGGTGGACGAGAGCTCTTCGACATCACCATGATCGGCGACGAGCCGTACGGCAACTACAACCGGATCATGCTCTCGCACGTCCTGTCCGGCGAAGCGACCGCCGACGACGACGATCTCGTGCTCAATCCGATGAGCTGGTACCGCGAGCACGGCATCACCCTCTTCGCGGGCGACCGCGCGGTCCGCCTCGACCGGTTCGCCAAGACGGTCACCTGTGAATCCGGCCGGGTGGCGGGCTACGACGTGCTCGTCGTCGCCACCGGATCGTCGACCTTCTTCCCCAACATGGACGGCCTGCGCGAAGCGGACGGCCGCCTCGGGCGCGGCGTGTTCGGTTTCCGCACCCTCGCCGATACCAACGGCATGCTCCAGATGGCGGAGTCCCGCGACGACGTGTCGGCAGTGGTCGTCGGCGGCGGCCTGCTCGGCCTCGAGGCCGCGTACGGGTTGCGCACCCAGGGACTCGAGGTGACGGTCGTGCATTCGCCCGGGCACCTGATGAACCAGCAACTCGACGAGCGCGGCGGCCGCGTCCTGCGCACCGAGATCGAGAAACTCGGGGTCACCGTGCACACGGGTACACGCACGATCGGCATCGAGCGCGACGGCCACGGCGAGGTGGTCGGGGTCCGGTTCTCCGACGACACCGTCGTCCCGGCGGACATGGTGGTCGTCGCGGCAGGTATCCGCCCCAACACCGAATTCGCGCGCACCGGCGGTCTTCTCGTCGAGCGCGGCCTGGTCGTCGACGATCAGTTGCGCTGCGACGGCGAATCGAGCGTGTACGCAGTCGGGGAATGCGTGCAGCACCGCGGCGAGGTGTACGGACTGGTCGCGCCGGTGTGGGAGCAGGCCGTCGTGCTCGCCGAGCATCTCACCGGCACCGACGCGCACGCCGCGTACGAGGGTTCGCGGACCACCACCAAGCTCAAGGTGGCCGGTATCGACGTCGCCGCGATGGGCGTGAAGGGACCCGAACGCGAAGACGACGAGTTCGTGCAGTTCTACGACCCGCGCAGCGGTGTGTACAAGGCCGTCGTCGTGCGTGACGACCAACTGATCGGCGCGATGCTGCTCGGCGACATCGGCCGGGCGTCGATGCTCGGACAGGCCTTCGACGGAATGATCGAGGTCCCCCAGGATCGCGCGGCCCTGCTGTTCGACATCGGAGAGCCCCAGGGCGCCGACGTGGCGGCAGATCTGCCCGACAGCACCCAGGTGTGCAACTGCAACGGCGTCACCAAGGGCGACATCGTCGCCTGTGTCCACGGCGGAGCGGCCAGCCTCGCGGACGTCTGCGCCACCACCCGGGCGGGTAAGGGCTGCGGGTCGTGCAAGGCCCTCGTGGGTGACATCGTCGCGTTCGCGGCCGGCGGCGCGCTCGCCGAGGACCCCGCCGCGAACTGGTATGTGCCGTGCATCCCGCTGACCAAACCCGACCTGATCGCCGCTATCCGCGAGCACGACCTGCGCGCGGTGTCGCAGGTGTTCGCGAAACTCGCGACCGGGGGCCGGGAGGATGCCTCCGCGAAGATGCCGCTGGCGTCGCTGTTGCGCACACTGTGGGGCCCCGACTGGGTCGACGAGCGTGGCGCGCTCTATATCAACGACCGTGTGCACGCCAATATCCAGCGGGACGGCACATTTTCGGTGGTGCCTCAGATGAAGGGCGGGGTGACCACACCGGATCAGTTGCGCCGGATCGCCGATGTCGCCGACAAGTACCGGGTGCCCATGGTGAAGGTCACCGGTGGTCAGCGGATCGATCTCCTCGGCATCAAGAAGGAGGACCTGCCGAAGGTCTGGGCCGATCTCGATATGCCGTCGGGTTTCGCCTACGGCAAGAGTTTCCGCACTGTGAAAACCTGCGTGGGCAGCGATTTCTGCCGGTTCGGTCTGGGCGACTCCACGAATTTGGGTATCGCACTCGAGGAACGCTTCCAGGGGCTCGAGACACCGGCCAAGCTCAAATTGGCGGTGGCGGGGTGTCCCCGCAACTGTTCCGAGGCGCTGTGCAAGGACCTCGGGGTGGTCGCCGTCGGCGACGGGCGGTGGGAGATCTACGTCGGCGGCGCCGCCGGTGCACACGTCCGCAAAGGTGACCTTCTCGCGACGGTGGGCTCCGCCGACGAGGTGCTTTCCGTGGCGGGACGGTTCATCCAGTACTACCGCGAGAACGCGCAGTGGCTCGAGCGGACCTACGCCTTCGTGCCGCGCATCGGTCTGGACCGACTACAGGACCTGCTGATTCGAGACGAGGAGAACTTGGTGTCCGGACTGGACGAACGCGTCGAGGTCGCCGTCGCCGGCTACCGTGATCCCTGGCTCGACCGTTCGGACCCCAAGTCTCCCGCGCAGTTTGCGCCGTCGCTGCCGTTGCTGCCCCTCCCCCAGGTCCCCGTTCGATGACCGCCGCCGTGGACGACAGTGCCGTCGTCGACCTCGGACCGGTCTCGGGTCTCACCCGCGGCGAGGGGCGCACCTATACGGTCGACGGGCGGCAGATCGCCGTGTTCCTGTTGTCCGACGGTTCGGTCCGCGCGACCGACGCCGTGTGCCCACACAAGGGAGGGCCGTTGGCCGACGGGCAGATCGACCACACCGGTGTGGTGTGCCCGCTGCATCAGTACGCGTTCTCGTTCGACACGGGTGCGTGCGCCGCGCACGGGATCGGATCGGTACGCACCTACGCGGTGCAGGTGAGCGAAGGCCGAATCCTGCTGTCCTCGTCCTTCTCGGGATCGCAGTAACACTCCTGCTATCGTCCTTCCCCCGAGGGAAGGGTGCCCACAGTGGGATGTGTCGTCGTCGAACACGAGTCGGTCCTTCCCGCCACGAGCCCCGCGGTCTGGGCCCGCATCACAGATCCCGGCGGTATCAACGACGAACTTGCTCCCGTGCTGTCGATGCGCATGCCGCGTGCGGTCCGGGGCCTGTCCATCGACGAGGTGCCGGTCGGCGTGCGCCTGGGCCGTGCACCGCTCCTGCTCTTCGGGGTACTGCCGGTCGAATTCGATGACCTCACCGTCGCTGCCGTCGAACCCGGTCGCCGGTTCCACGAGAAGTCCAGCATGGTGCTCCTGCGCCGCTGGGAGCACGAACGCGAACTACAACCGCTGCCGTCCGGCGGAACCCGTGTCCACGATCGCCTCACCTTCGAGTTGCGCGCGCCCCTGTCGCGTGTACCGATCGTCGTCGCCGTGGCGCACCGCGTGATCGCGGGACTGTTCGCCCACCGGCATCGCAGGCTCGCCCGCTACTTCCACAGACCCCCGGCGTAGCTGCGAGTCACGTGAAGTGTTGGTGACTGGCGGGATCGAGACGAGTTGGTGGTGGAAATGGCGGATATTTCTGTTATTTGTTTATTCCGTCCGATCCAGAATATCTTCCAGGGTCGCGTCCTCAGCCGAACCCGCATGTCGGGTGCGCCCTACTCCCATGTCGTCGTCCTTCCCCGCCGCGAATGCCGTTCCCCCGGAAAAGGATCAAGCTGCCTATCCTTCATCCACGCACTCCCCTGGCCCGCCGGCCCGGAGTCGTTCCCGTCCACCTCGTGAAAGCTACCGTGAAGCTCGACGCGTCGGAATACCCCAAGCGGTGTGCCACCCGCTCGACCGACAGCCCTGCAGCGAGAAGTTCCTCGGCCACCGCGCTGTACGTCTCCGCCACGACCTCCCGGTACGACGTTCCTTCCTCCTCGAGCCTCCTCCGCAGCGTCCGCACGCTGAGCCCCAACTCCCCCGCGACACGCTGTTGCGTCGCACCCGACGACGCGGCACGAAGCAGGATCTCACGGACCCGGAATGCGGTTCCACTGCGGAATCGCCGCCGCTGAAGGAGTTCTGCGCACTCTTCGAGCAGCACCGCCGACGCGGCCGCGCTGGCGGTGGGCATCGGACGTTCCACCGCCGCCGCGTCCACCACGACCGTGTGCGGCCCGGATACAGACACCACCTCGTAGCCGTGTTCACGCACCATCGGTGCGATGCGACCGAACAGCGACTCGTTCACTTCGATCCGCCGCACCTCGACCGGGTTGCCCCACAACGCCGTCCAGTGCGCCAGGATTCCGGACAGGTCGCGTTCGAGAAGGAATCCCCGTACATCGCGCGGCACCTCACGATCGTCGAGCGAGAACCGCACCTCGTCGTCTGCGTAGGCCAACGTCGCGCGGGAGAACGCGTACGACAGGTCGAAGTAGCGCGTACCCACCTCGATTCCCTCCCGCACCGTCGCGCAGCTCATCAGGGCGTATCCGTAGATCCCGTGTACCGCCGCCTGATAGGAAGCGCCGAGAGCGAAACCGCAGCCCGGCGCGTCGTTCAGCGCTTCCACGAGATTGCGGATCAGGACCAGTTCCTGCTCGTCGGTGATCTCGCTTCTGGGGTCGGAGAGTTCCTCTGCCGGTACTCCGGTGCCGCGCAGGACCGACTCGGTCTCGAGACCGCATTCGCGGGCGAAGTCCACCAGTAGCCGCGCACTGGTTGCGGCCCGGCGAGGGACCAAGATCGTCACGGGTGCCAATCTTCGGCCACGTGGCCGAAATTCACAAGAAACAGCCGGTTTGGGCATGGTTCACCGGCACCGAGCTTTCTAGCGTGAGCACAACGCATCAATCCGCTCGAGAGCAAGGATGGCAACATGACCCGAGGTGCACAGGGCAAGCGCGTCGCAATCACCGGTGGCGCACGCGGAATCGGCCGCTCCACCGCGGAAGCGCTTCTCCGCGCCGGAGCACAGGTCGTCATCGGGGACATCGATACGGCCCTGGTGGAGGAAACGGCTGCCGCGCTGACCGCCCGATTCGGTTCGACCGTCCTCGGATTGCCACTCGACGTCACGGACCGCGGCTCGTTCGAGCAGTTTCTCGACCTCGCCGCAATCGAACTCGGCGGACTCGACGTCGTGGTCAACAACGCCGGGATCATGCCGACCGGGCGGTTCCTCGACGAGTCCGACGCGGTGTCCGACCGCCAGATCGACATCAACGTGCGGGGCGTGATCATCGGCTGCAAACTCGCGGCCGCGCGCTTCACCGAGCAGGGGCACGGTCACATCGTCAACCTCGGGTCCATCGTCGGCATCGAGGGCGCACCGGGGATCGCCGTGTACTCGGCCACCAAGCATGCGGTGATCGGTCTGGGTTCCGTGCTGCGGCAGGAGCTCGCCGGTTCCGGCGTCACGGTCTCGACGATCGCGCCGGGATTCGTACGCACCGAACTGATTGCGGGCATCAAGCCCAACGCGTTGATCCAGCGCGTCGCGATGGTCGGTCCCGAGGACGTCGCCCAGGCGATCACCGCGGTGATCGGCTCGGGACGTCCGGGTCTGCGCTACGTGCCCCGGACCGCGGGAGCCATCCTCGCCGTCCTGCGCTTGATGCCGGAGGCGGCCCGGCACCGGATCTCCGGCGCGTTCGGACTGCAGTCCGTCGTTCTCGAATCGGACGAGAACGCCCGGGCCGCCTACCGGAATCGCACCGAGTCCACCCCCGCTGTCACTCCCGTCACGGGCAGTCCTGTCATCGAGAGTGAGACGCAGCGACCGGTGCGGTAATGCCCGACGCGTGCGCCGGCCGCGGATCAGTCCGCGGTCGGCAACGCGCGCAGCGACGTGACGGTGGCATCGAGTGCGCGAGCCGCTTCGGCGCCCTTCGTCACGAAGTGGCGGGTGTAGTACGAGACGTGCTCGTCGTGCTCGTGGAAGTGATGCGGAGTGAGCACGACGGAGAACACCGGTACATCGGTGTCGAGCTGCACGCGCATCAATCCGTCGATGACAGCGGTGGCCACGAAGTCGTGCCGGTAGATCCCGCCGTCGACCACCAGTCCCGCGGCGACGATGCCGGCGTACCGGCCGGTGCGCGCCAGACGTGCGGCGTGCAGGGGGATCTCGAACGCCCCGGGGACCTCGAAGTAGTCGATGTTCTCGGAGGACCATCCGAGCGAGACGATCTCGTCGGTGAACCCGGCTTTCGCCTGGTCGACGATGTTGCGATGCCATGTGGCCTGGATGAATGCGATCCGGCCGGCGCTGTCAGTCATGCGAAAGACGCTAGCGCATGGAATGTTCGTCTTCGTCGAGGGCACCGGATAGACCACTGCATCGGAAATTCGCGAAAAAGCCTTTTCCGTCGTGCACAGAGTGGCTACTGTGGTGGATGTGACACAACTGGACTCCCTGCCCACCGTCGAGAATCCGGCCGGGCCGCGCCCCGAACGCCACATCGACATCTACCGGCGAGCCGCCGCGGGCCTCGAGGCCTGCATGCCCCTCGGATGGAGTCTGAGCGCCGACCGGTCCCGCTCCCCCGAGGCGCCCCGCCGGCTCCTCGTCACCGCACCCGACGGCGAGTCGGTGTCCTTCGCGGTCATACCCTCACGCGGAGTGCTCAGCGGCGACGTCGCGCGCATCACGGCCGAATTGACCGAATCCGACCGGGGATTCGTCTGTGCCCACTACTTGTCCGATCCGGTTCGCCGCCAGCTCGACCAGCACGGCATCTCGTATGCCGACGCCACCGGCAACCTCGCCCTCGTGGCGGCACGCCCCGCCATCTGGGTGCGTAACCGCGGCGCCGACGCCGATCCGTGGCGTGGCCCGGGCAGACCCTCCGGAGTCCTCACCGGTGAACCGTCCGATCGGGTGGTCCGCGCGCTGGCGGACCACGAAGGCGAGATCACCGTTCCCGAGCTGATCAAGCTGTCGGGAGCATCGACCGGCGCCACCTACCGCGTCGTCGAGGTCCTGGTCGAACGCGAACTCATCCGCCGCATTCCCCGCGGTGCCATCACCGAAGTGCGGTGGGAGCCGATGCTCCGTGCGTGGGCCGACGACCGCAAGGTCTGCCCGATCCGCCGTTTCGCGGCCCCGGACGGCGTGGCAGCGATCCGCAACCGGCTCGCCGAGCACGTCGATATCCCCTATGCGCTCACCGGAGTAGGAGCAACCGACTACGCCGAACCGGCGCTCCTCGAGGTGTACGCCGACGATCCGGACGAGTTCGCGGCCGTCCTCGGTCTGCGACCGGTGGACCGGGGAGGCGACGTCGTCGTCGCGATCCCCTGGTCGCCGGTCGTGTTCGATCGCATGGACCGTCGCGGAGGATTGCGGCACGTCGCACCGTCACACGTCTATGCCGATCTGCTGGCCGGTCCGTTCCGGAATACCGATGCGGCGGAGCACCTGATCACGCAGCTGACCGCCGACGACGCCCGGTGGCGGCGCCCGATCCGCTGACGGCGGCGCGCCCCTTCTATTGCCTCCGGGCGGCAGTCCGTGAGGTGTACGGTTCGGGGAGGGCGGCTCCCTGGTGGGCAGGTACCGCCCGGAGCGTGGAACCGTTGACGACGACCCCGACTGCAGGAGGTACGGACGACATGGAAACGGTGTCGACCGTGGGAGATCTGCCCCCGGCCCTCGGGTCCGAGGCGTTGCGGCAGCGATTGGAGGGCCGCCGGCCGGCGGTATTCCTGGATTACGATGGCGTGCTCACACCCATCGTTCCCCGCCCCGAGGACGCGGTGTGGTCCGCCAGTATGCGCCGGACCGTGCTCGCTCTGGCGGACCGGTGCTCCGTCTGCATCGTCACCGGGCGCGACCGCCAGGTCGTGCAGCAGTTGATGGGTGTGGACGACCTGATCGTCGCCGGAAGCCACGGATTCGACATCTGGAGTCCGGAGCAGGGACCGGTCGTACACGAGGCGCTCACCGACTTCACGGACCTGATCGCGGAAACGACCGCCACCCTGCGCGAGAGGCTCCACGGTCTCGACGGTGTGTCCATCGAAGCCAAACACGCGTCGGTCGCCGTGCACTACCGGCAGGCCGCACCGGATACCCGCGCCCGTGTCGACGAGATCATCCACGAACTGCGCGACCGGAACAGCGATCGACTCACTTTGGTCCCGGGGAAGATGGTCTACGAGTTCACCCCGGCGATCGACTGGAACAAGGGCAAGGCCGTCCTGCACCTCATCGACGTTCTCGGGCTCGACTCCGACGACATCGTTCCGCTCTATCTCGGCGACGACATCACCGACGAAAGCGCGTTCCGGGCTCTGCGCGGTCGGGGTATCGGCATCCTCGTGGGCCGTCCCGACGACCCGGAGATGGCAGGCCGCACCACGGCCGCCGATTTCGTGCTCGACTCGGTGCAGGACGTCGAGAAGTTCCTGGCCGGCCTGGCCAGCTGATTCGTCGCCCACCGCTACTCGCCCTGGAGGTAAGCGTGTCCGACCCGGAGTTCACCCTCGAATACACCACCTTCGACGCGGACGAGGAAGGACTCCGCGAGGCGATGACATCCACCGGCAACGGATACTTCTGCACCCGGGGTACGGCTGAGTGGGAGGACATGGGCGAAGTCCACTATCCCGGCACGTACTCCCACGGCTGCTACAACCGTGAGACCACCATCATGGGTGGTCGCCCCGTCCTCAACGAGGATCTGGTCAACCTCCCCAACTGGCTCGTGCTCAAACTGCGCATCGAGGGTGAGGACGCGATCCGGCTGTCGAACGTCGAAATCCTGTCGTACCGGCATATCTACGACATTCGCACCGCCACGGTGATGCGCAAGGTCCGGTTCCGGGACCGGAAGGGCCGTGAAACCACCCTGCACAGCCGGCGGTTCGTGAGTATGGCGCACCGGCACCAGGGCGGCCTGTCCTGGACCATCACCGCTGAGAACTGGTCCGGACGCATCGAATTGGTCTCGGCGCTCGACGGGCGCATGACCAACCGCGCGGTGGCGCGTTACCGCGAACTCGAGGGTCGCCACCTCGATCCGGTCTCGCCCCGAACCTTCAGCGCCGACACGATCGCCCTGAAGGTGCAGACACGGCAGTCCGATATCTACATCGCGCAGGCTGCCCGCACGCAGGTCTTCTACGAAGGCGAGCAGGACTGTCTCGACGTCGAACGCGACCTGTATCAGATGGAGGACTACATCCAGCAGGTACTCACCTTCGACGTCACCCAGGGCACGCCCATGCGGGTCGAGAAACTCGTGGCGATGTTCACCGCCCGCGACGATGCGATCACCGAGCCCCTAGCCGCGGCGGGACGCCATGTGGTGCGCTATCCGGGCTTCGACGAGGCCTACGTCGAACACGAGGCCGCGTGGGACGAGTTGTGGGACATCTGCGACATCCGGGTGCCCCGCGAACCCCGCGTCCAGATGCTGTTGCGGTTGCACGTGGCGCACGTGCTGCAGGTGTGTTCGCGGCACACCGCGCGGCACGATGCGGGCGTGCCGGCGCGCGGGCTCAACGGCGAGGCGTATCGCGGGCACGTGTTCTGGGACGAGTTGTTCGTCTATCCGTTCCTCGACCTGCGCATGCCCGACGTGACACGAGGCCTGATCGGCTACCGGTACCGCCGGTTGGGTGAGGCCCAGGCCGCGGCGCGGGACGCCGGGTACGCCGGTGCGATGTTCCCCTGGCAGAGCGGTAGCGACGGCACAGAGGAAACCCAGACCGTTCACCTCAATCCCCTGTCGGGACAGTGGGATCCGGATCTGAGCCGCAATCAGCGCCATGTGAGCGCAGCGATTTTCTACAACGTGTGGCGGTACTACCAGGCGACCGACGACTTCGATTTCCTCGCCGATTTCGGTGCCGAATTGATGCTCGAGATCGCGCGGTTCTGGTCGTCCATCGCCCAGTACAACCCCGAACGGGACCGCTACGAGATCCACGGTGTGATGGGGCCCGACGAGTTCCACGAGCGGTACCCGGATGTCGAGGCAGCGGGACTGAACAACAACGCCTATACCAACGTCATGGTCGCGTGGATCGCCGGAAAGGCTCTCGACGTGCTCGAACGCCTGTCCGCGAGTCGCCAGACGGCGCTGCGCGCCCGCTTGCGCGTGACCGACGAGGAGTTGGAGACGTGGTCGGAGATGACCACCAAAATGTACGTGCCGTTCCACGACGGGGTGATCAGCCAGTTCGAGGGCTATGAAGACCTCGAGGAGATCGACTGGGACCACTACCGCAGCAAGTACGGCAACATTCAGCGGATGGACCGCATCCTGCGGGCCGAGGGCAAGGACCCGAACCGGTACAAGGTCTCCAAGCAGGCCGACGCGGTGATGCTGTTCTTCCTGTTCGACTTCAACGAGCTGCAACCCTTGTTCGCGCGACTCGGCTACGACATCGATCGCCCCATGGCCGTGCGGACGGTCGAATACTACGACCATCGGACCTCACACGGGTCGACGTTGAGCTTCCTCACCTACGCCGGTGTGCTGGCGGCGTTCGATCCGGAGTCGTCGTGGGAGCGGTTCATGGTGGCGCTCGAGAGCGATGTGAGTGACCTGCAGGGCGGCACCACCAAGGAGGGCATCCATATGGGGGTGATGGCCGGAACGCTGGACCTCGTGCAGCGCTACTACGTCGGCGCCCGCCACTACGGTGGCGCGTTGATGTTCCGCCCTCGCCTGATGGACCGGCTCGACGGGGTGTCGTTCTCGATGCGGTATCGCGGCACTCCCCTGCGCGTGCGCATCGTGGGCGACAAGTTGACCGTCCTCGCCGAGGTCGAAGGTTTCCGGGTGCCGGTGCGGGTGGGCGTCGCCGACAACATCGTCGAACTCGGGGCGGGCGCGTCGCACGTGTTCCATATTCCGCCGGTGCCGGCGGCACCGGATCGCCACGAGCTACCGGCCTGACCGGACGACGGGAGCGACGATGAGCGAGCACGGACTGCGCGGCGCGATCTTCGATGTCGACGGGGTGCTCGTCGATTCACCCCACGAGCACGCGTGGCGGGAGAGCCTCCGCGACCTGATGCTCGGCGAATGGGCGCCGATCCGGGACCGCAGTTCGTGGTCGGAAGACGCGTTCACTCCCCTGGTGTACCAGGAGGTGATGTCGGGCCGGCCGCGCATGGAGGGCGCCGGTGCCGCGTTGCGGTACTTCGGGATCCCGGATGACGACGAACACCTCCGCACCTATGCGGATCGCAAGCAGGATCTGTTGATCCGCTTGATCGACGACGGCAGGTTCCGGGCGTACCCGGATGCCTTGCGGTTCGTGCTCGCGATGCGGGCCGCTGGGGTCCCACTCGCCGCGGCGTCGTCGTCGAAAAACGCGTTCCGGTTCCTGCGGGCCGTCCGGATGGACGTGTTCGCGCGGGATGAGGGTCTCGATACCGCCTCGATCGACGAGGGCGCCACGCTGAGCGACATGTTCGACGCAGACCTGTCCGGTCGCGATTTCGCCCGCGGGAAGCCGGATCCCGAAATATTTGTCACTGCGGCCGCCGAACTCGGTGTCCCGGCGGAAGCATGTGTGGTCGTCGAAGACGCGGTGAGCGGAATCGAAGCCGCCGAAGCCGGACACATGCTCTCGATCGGGGTCGCGCGCGCGGACGACGAGGTCGGCCTCGCCGAGGCCGGTGCCGACCTCGTGGTCACCTCGCTCGACCAGGTCGACATCGCCCGTCTCGTCCGCGGTGAGCCCGTCTTGCGGCGTCCGGAAACAGATCTCGCCTGAACGGGGCGCGCGGGACCGCGGCTCACGACGAGAATCGTGCGGCGTCGGTTCCGCGCCATGTCCACTGGGTGACCTCCGGCATGTCTTCACCGTGGGTGCGGATGTAGCGGTGATGCTCGGCCAGCGTGTTCAGCAGGTGTTCGCGGGCGTGACCGGCGATGGGACGGATGCGGTCCACCCGGTCGATGACGTCCTTCGCGAGATGGAATCGGTCGATCCGGTTGAGGACGCACATATCGAACGGTGTCGTGGTGGTGCCTTCCTCGATATAACCGCGCACGTGGATGTTGTCGTGGTTGGCGCGGCGGTAGGTGAGGCGGTGAATCAGCCACGGGTATCCGTGGTAGGCGAAGATGACCGGCTTGTCGGTGGTGAACAGGGCATCGAAGTCGGCGGCGGGCAGACCGTGGGGATGTTCCCGGTCGTCTTGCAGTCTCATGAGATCGACGACGTTGACGACGCGGATCTTCAGGTCCGGGAAGTATCCGAGAAGAATGTCGACCGCCGCGAGCGTTTCCTTCGTGGGTACGTCTCCGGCGCATCCGAGAACCACATCCGGTTCCGCGCCGTCGTCGGTCGAAGCCCACTCCCAGATGCCGATTCCCTTGGTGCAGTGGGTGACGGCCGCATCCATGTCGAGGTACTGCAATTCCGGTTGCTTGCCCGCGACGATCACGTTGACGTACTGGCGGCTGCGGAGGCAATGATCGGCGACGGACAACAGGGTGTTGGCGTCCGGCGGCAGATAGACCCTGATGACTTCGGCTTTCTTGTTGACGACGTGGTCGATGAAGCCGGGGTCCTGATGGGAGAAGCCGTTGTGGTCCTGCCGCCACACATGTGAGGTCAGCAGGTAATTGAGCGACGGGATCGGTTTGCGCCACTCGATGCGGTTGGTGGTGCGCAGCCACTTCGCGTGCTGGTTGAACATCGAATCCACGACGTGGACGAATGCCTCGTAGCAGGAGAAGAGCCCGTGCCGTCCGGTGAGCAGGTAGCCCTCGAGCCAGCCCTGGCACATGTGTTCGGAGAGCACCTCCATCACGCGTCCGTCGGGCGCGAGATGGTCGTCTCCCGGCACCGTCCGGGCATTCCAGGTCCGGTCGGTGGCCTCGAGAACGGCGTTGAGCCGGTTCGAATTGTTCTCGTCCGGCGCGAACATCCGGAAGGTGCTCGAATTGCGCACCATCACGTCGCGGAGGAAGTCGCCGAGCACCCGGGTCGCTTCGGCGGTCTCGTTTCCGGGTGTGCCGATGCGGACGGCGTAGTCGCGGAAATCGGGGCACGCGAGATCCCGCAGGATCGCGCCGCCGTTGGTGTGAGGGTTGGCGCTCATCCTCCGTGCGCCCGAAGGATGCAGGTCACGGATCTGCGGGACGGGAGCCCCGTTGTCGTCGAACAGTTCTCCCGGTCGATAGCTCCGCATCCACTCTTCGAGGATCATGCGGTGCCCGGCGTCGTTGCGGGCGTTGCCGAACGGCACCTGGTGCGCGCGCCAGCTGCCCTCGATCGGAGTGCCGTCGACCTCGGCGGGACCCGTCCACCCCTTGGGCGACTGCAGCACGATCATCGGCCATGCCGGACGCTCCGTATCACCGGTCCGGCGCGCGCGCTCCTGGATCTCGTCGATACGGTTCAGTGCCCGGTCGAGTGCCGACGCGAAGGCCCGGTGCATCTCGGCCGGGTCGGAGCCGGCCACCACGATCGGGTCGTGGCCGTAGCCGCGCAGCAGAGAGTCGAGTTCCCCGGGGTCGATGCGCGCAAGCACCGTGGGGTTGGCGATCTTGTAACCGTTGAGATGCAGGATCGGGAGGACGGCGCCGTCCCGGCGCGGGTCGACGAACTTGGTCGAGTGCCAACTCGCGGCGAGCGGACCTGTTTCGGCCTCGCCGTCGCCGATCACCGCAGCGACGACCAGATCGGGATTGTCGAACGCAGCCCCGTAAGCGTGGGCGAGCGAGTACCCCAGTTCGCCGCCCTCGTGAATGGACCCCGGCGTTTCGGGGGCGACGTGGCTCGGAATGCCTCCGGGGAAGGAGAACTGCGTGAACAGGCGAGCCATCCCGGCCTCGTCCTGTGAGACCTCCGGATAACGCTCACTGTAGGTGCCTTCGAGCCACCCCGCCGCGACCGGGCCCGGGCCACCGTGGCCGGGGCCCATCACGTAGATCATGTCGAGATCGCGGGCGGTGATGACCCGATTGAGGTGCGCATAGATGAAGTTGAGTCCGGGGGTGGTCCCCCAGTGCCCCAGCAGACGGGGTTTGATGTGATCGGGCCGGAGCGGTTCCCGCAGAAGCGGATTGTCCATGAGGTAGATCTGACCTACCGACAGATAATTCGCTGCGCGCCACCATGCGTCGAGGTCGTGGAACTCGGAGTCGACCGGAACTGCCGCCTCGCTGCCCGTCGCTGTTCGTGGTGACTCCGCTGTACGTGACTCCATTGCTCTCCTCGGTCGCCCGCCGGCAGATCGGTCCGTGCCCGGACCGGGTACCCGCCGGGTGCGCGCCTCACGCATGGGTGCGACGCGCCCCCGCGACGGCGTGCACCGAGTTACTGCGCCGGCCCTGGGAGTCCGCCGGTCGCGGGGACGGAGCCGAAGCGTCCCGCCTGGAAATCCTCGAACGCGGCGATCACCTCCGCCTTCGTATTCATCACGAAGGGCCCCGCCATCGCCACAGGTTCACGAATCGGCTTGCCGCCCAGAACGAACACCTCGAGCGTGTCGGTACGCGAGTCCTGCTCGTCGGCCGCGTCGATCGTCAGGGTGTCGCCGCGCCCGAAGACCACCGTCTGCCCGGAGTGGATCGGACGGCGGTCGGCACCGGCGGAGCCGTCTCCCGCCAGCACGTACGCCAGGGCATTGAACTCCGCATTCCACGGCACCGTCACGCGCGCACCGCGCGCCAGGCTCACGTGCAGCAGGGTGATCGGGGTGTGGGTGGAGCCCGGTCCGCGGTGCCCGTCGAGGTCGCCGGCGATCACCCGGATGAGCGCTCCACCGTCCGGTGAGGACAGCAAGGTGACGCGGTCACGGGAGATGTCCTGGTAGCGAGGCGCAACCAGTTTGTCCTCACGAGGCAGATTCACCCACAGCTGCACGCCGTGGAACAGGCCGCCGCTGGTCACCAGGCGCTCCGGTGGCGTTTCGATGTGCAGGATGCCGCCACCGGCCGTCATCCATTGGGTGTCACCGTTCGCGATGGTGCCTCCTCCCCCGTGCGAGTCCTGGTGCTCCATGGTTCCGTCGATCATGTAGGTCACGGTTTCGAAGCCGCGGTGCGGATGCCACGGGGTACCTTTCGGTTCGCCGGGTGCGTAGTGCACCTCCCCCATCTGGTCCATGTGGATGAAGGGGTCGAGGTGCCGCATCTCGATGCCGGCGAAGGCGCGGTGGACGGGAAACCCGTCGCCCTCGAAGCCGCGAGGAGCGGTGGTCACCGACAGCACCGGTCGAGGCTGCGCAGTGGGCACCGGATCGGTGATGCGCGGAAGGGCAAGGATGTTGTCTACGGTCACGGCGGGCATGTGGATCCTCCCTCGATGCGGAAATAATTGATTTCTCAACTATCTTGCCCACCTCAACACCGCGGTGTCGATTTTGTTCCCCGGTCAGCGCGACAGGCCGGTGTTGAGCCGCGCGGCCTGCCGCACGAGGTGCTCGCGCTCGGCCAGGTTGGGCGCGGCGCGGGCGGCCTCGGCATACATCCGGGCCGCCGTTGCCGGGTCGCCGTCACGTTCGTGGAGATACGCGGCGACCGCCCGGTACCGGGGCAGCGAGTCGTCCAGTTCGGCGAGCGCCGCCAGCCCGGCACGCGGTCCGTCCGCCTCCCCGACCGCCACCGCCCGGTTGAGCCGGACGACAGGATTGCCGGTCAACCGCGTGAGTTCGTCGTACCACTCGACGATCTGCACCCAGTCGGTTTCCTCGGCGGTGGGAGTGTCGGCATGGAGAGCCGCGATCGCCGCCTGGGCCTGATACTCGCCGAGCCGGTCGCGGGCGAGTGCCGCCTGCAGGATGTCGATCCCCTCGGCTATCAACGTGGTGTCCCACCGGGTGCGGTCCTGCTCCGCAAGCGGGATCAGGCTGCCCTCCGCCGAGAGCCGGGCAGTGCGCCGCGCGTGATGCAGCAGCATCAAGGCGAGCAAACCCTGCACTTCGGGATGATCGATCACCGCTGCCAGTTGCCGCCCGAGCCGGATCGCTTCGCCGGCGAGATCGACGTCCCCCGAGTATCCCTCGTTGAACACCAGGTAGAGCACCCGAAGCACGGTGGCGACATCGCCGGGCCGGTCGAAACGCACGCCGGAGACCGTGCGTTTCGCCCTGCTGATGCGCTGTGCCATCGTCGCCTCGGGCACCAGATACGCCTGCGCGATCTGCCGCGTGGTCAGACCGCCCACCGCGCGCAAGGTCAGTGCGACCGCCGACGACGGAGTCAGCACCGGGTGAGCGCACAGGAAGTAGAGCGCGAGGGTGTCGTCCACCCCAGCCGGTGGCGCAGCGCTGCGCGCGTCCGATGCTCCACCACCGGAACCGCGTTCGGCCCTCTCGAGGTCATGGGCGACGAGCGCTTCACGCCGCCGACGTGCCACGTCTGCACGGGTCGCGTCGAGGAACCGCCGCCAGGCGACTGCGACGAGCCACCCCTTGGGGTCGTCGGGCGGATCGTCCGGCCACACCCTGAGGGCTTCGATCAGTGCGTCCTGGACGGCATCCTCGGCCGCCGCGAATTCTGCTCCGCGGCGGACGAGGATGCCGAGCACCACCGGAGTGAGGTGACGGAGTTCGGTGTCGTTCACTTCGTTTTCGTCTACTGCGGGGTCACTCGGTGACGGTGGGTGGCGCCGTCAGGAACGGACGTACTTCGAGCCATTCGTGAATCGGCTTTCCTCCGGCGCCGGGGGCGGCGGAAAGGTCCCCGGCCAGAGCGAGAGCCCGCTCGTAGCTGTCCACATCGATCACCATCCAGCCGGCGATGAGGTCCTTGGTCTCGGCGAACGGTCCGTCCGTGACGGGTGGGCGGCCCTCCCCGTCGTACCGGACAAAGGTGCCCTCCGGGGCGAGCGCCTGTCCGTCGACGAACTCGCCGGTCTGTTCGAGTCGTGCGGCGAAGTCGTTCATATACCGGATGTGGTCGGACACTTCGTCCGGTGTCCACTGATCCATCGGTACGTCGTTGACGGCCGCCGGAGCGCCGCGGTAGTGCTTGAGCAAGAGGTACTTGGCCATCGTCTTCTCCTCGTGTCCGGTGTGACCCATTGTGGTCGCACTCACTACGGAGACGGAGCAGGTGACGGATTCTCGACATCGCGGCGCGAACTTTCTTCGGGACGGGAACCCGACGTGGTCGCGGCGCGTGTGCGTACGGCGGTCGCGGCACACAGGATCACGACGAGTCCTCCGCCGACGACCGGCCAGGTGAGGTGTTCGTGCAGGATCAGCGCGGCCCAGCAGATGGTCATGACGGGCTGGGTGAGCTGGATCTGGCTGACCTGCGCCATGGGGCCGATCGCCAGTCCCCGGTACCACGCGAAGAAACCCAGGAACATGCTCACGATTCCCAGATACGCGAAAGCGCCCCATTCGGGGAGTGTGCCGGTGGGCATCCGATCTGCCATCGACAGCCCGGTGAGCGCAACGGTGAACGGTGTACTCAGCACGAGCGCCCAGGAAATGGTCTGCCACGCACCGAGTTCCCGGGAGAGCAATCCGCCTTCGGCGTAGCCGACGGCAGCCGCGATCACGGCGCCGAAGAGCAGTACGTCGGCTCCCTCGAGACCGGCGAATCCGCCGGTCTGCAGGCTCGCGAACACGAGCGCGGCAACGGTCCCGATACCCGCGGTGGCCCAGAACGCGGCGGGCGGCCGCTCCCGTCCGCGCAGAACTGCTGCCACGGCGGTCGCGGCGGGCAGGATCGCCACCACCACGGCGCCGTGGCTCGCCGGCACGGTCGTCAGGGCGTACGACGTCAGGAAGGGGAAGCCGATGACCACCCCGCCCGCGACGGCGGTCAGCCGTATCCATTGGGAGCCGCGGGGGCGCACCTGACGGGTGAGCAGCAAGGCGATCGCGGCCAGCAGTCCGGCGACCACCGCACGGCCGGCGCCGACGAACAACGGTGTCATCGCACCCTTCTCGACCACGAAGCGGGTCATCGGGAGCGTGAAGGAGAATGCGACCACTCCGAGCAGGCCCCACCGGAGTCCGTGCTCGGGCGACGATAACGCAAGCCTGCCGGGAACGATAGCGCTACTCTTGTGTCTCATGAACGATAGTAGCAGTGCGCGAATCGTCGCCGGGCTCGAGCGCTGGATCGCCTCGGCGTCGCCCGGCGCGCAATTGCCGTCGACGCGGGCACTCGTCGAGCAGTACGGCGTGAGCCCGGTGACCGTGCAGAAAGCCCTCCGCGCGCTGCAGGCCACGGGCGCGGTGGAGAGCCGTCCGGGTGTCGGCACCTTCGTGCGCGCCGCCCGGCTCGCGCATTCCACCGACTTCGGCTGGCAGACCGCGGCCTTGGGCACGCCCCAGCACCGCATTCCCCGCTTCTCCTCGGCCCTGCGCAGTGTCCCGAACGATGTGATCGCCCTGCACTCGGGCTACCCGGATCGAGAACTGCTCCCGGAGCGACTCGTTCGGGGTGCGTTCGGGCGTGCCGCACGCAGCGACGCCGCCATCGCCCGCCCACCCGCAGCGGGGATTCCGGAGCTTCAGGCGTGGTTTGCCGGCGAGCTCGGCGCGGCGACTCCGCTCGGGGTGGCTGCCCCGTCCGCGAGCGACGTCATCATCACTCCGGGAAGTCAGGGCGGCCTCGGCGCCGCGTTCCATGCCCTCGTCGGAACCGGGAACCCGCTGCTGGTGGAGTCCCCCACGTATTGGGGCGCGATGCTCGCGGCGGCCCGCGCCGGGGTCCGCCTCGTACCCGTCGCCGGTGGCCCCGCCGGTCCCGATCCCGACGAACTCGCCCGGGCGTTCGAGCGGACCGGCGCCCGGGCGTTCTATGCCCAGCCCAATTTCGCGAACCCGAGCGGCGCGCAATGGCCGCCGGCGCTGACCGAGCGCGTCCTCGACCTGGTCCGGGACGCGGGCGCCTTCCTCATCGAAGACGATTGGGCGCACGACTTCGGGATCACCACCGACGCGCACCCGGTCGCCGCCCTCGACGACAGCGGGCATGTCGTCTACCTCCGGTCCCTGACCAAGAGTGTGTCGCCGTCCGTGCGTGTCGCTGCCGTCGTCGCCCGCGGACCGGCCCGCGACCGCATCCTCGCCGAGGTGCAGGCTCAGTCGATGTACGTCAGCGGGATGCTTCAGGCGGTGGCCTGGGATGTCGTCTCACAACCGGCCTGGCGTACCCATCTTCGCGGGGTCCGGCACCAACTCGCGTCGCGCAGGGACCTTCTCGTCACGGCGGTGCGGGAGCACGCACCGTCCGCGCACATCGAGGCGGTGCCGCCCGGTGGCCTCCACCTGTGGGCGCGGCTTCCCGACGGTACCGACCTGCCCGCGCTCGTCCGCGACTGCGAAGCCAGGGGTGTCGTCGTGGCGCCGGGCGACGAGTGGTTTCCTGCCGAGCCCACCGCTCCGCACCTGCGGCTCAACTATTCCGGAGCGAACCCCGGATCGTTCCCCGACGCCGCCCGGGTCCTCGGCGACGTGCTGGCGGGTCGCTAGTCCCCCGGAGTGTGCGGCGGCTCGGTTGCGCAGAGAGCGGATCCGTCAGAGTCCGAGGTGCGTGACCGCGTTGCCCACCAGTCCGGCGTGGTGCCGGCTGTAGAGCGCGACCATGCGTTCGTCGGCGTGACCGGTCTGCGTCATGATCGTCTGCGTGGTCGCCCCGTTGCGGACCGCCTGGGTGACGAACCCGGCGCGGAGACTGTGCCCGCCGAGGGTCGCGACCAGATCGGGGCTGAACCCCGCCCGGAGCGCGCGGCGCTGGATCATCGAGTGCACCGACTGCCCGGTCAGCGCTCCCCCACCGAGCGACCCGGAGCGGTGGACGGGCCGGAACAACGGCCGGTCCGCATCCGTCGTGTCGACGGAAAAGCCGCGGCAGCAATGGTTGTCGACAGGAGCGGCGTCCGCGGCGAGGAGTTCGGCGACCGCGGCGCGGCCCCCGTCGTCCCACGCGTCGAGAACCTCCCGCCAGCGCCGGTACGCGCACACCGGGCACGTGTGCGGATCGGACCCGTACGGCACGGTCACCGTGCGGCCCCGGGCTTCGCGGTCCGTCTTGGAGCGGCGCACCGTCACGTACAGCCCGTCGGCACGGTGCGGCACCACGTCCGAGACGGCGAGTGCGGACAGTTCGCTGCGGCGCAGCGCACCGGCGAGTCCGATGAGCAGCAGCGCCGAATCGCGCCGCTCGGCGGCACGGTCCGGCCATCCGCCCTCGCGCGCGGTGGTCCGCATGTCGGCGAGGATGCTGCGGATGTCGTCGGTGAGCAGCGGTGTCCGCCGGGCAGGCGGGGTGGCGCGCTCACGGCGAATGCCGCGCAACAGATCCCGCACGCTTTCGTGTTGCCCGGGTCGCGGGTGACCGGCGAGGGCGTGGAGTTTGTTGATCGTCGACACCCAGCGGGACAGGGTCGACGGTGCGTACGCCCAGCGGCCGTCGGGCCGGAGTTCGGCGGCTTTCTCGGTGAGAAACCAGCCCACTTGTTCGGGCGTGGCGGGCAGAGGTGCGTGCCCGGTGCTCTCACACCAGCGCGTGAAGATCGCCCAATCGCTCAGGTGCGCCGCGCGGGTGTTTCCGGACGCCGCCTTGTCCCGCAGGCGACGCATCGCGTCCGCGACCGTGTCCGGCACGGCCGGAGCCGACGACGCAGAAAGGTCACCCGAGACGACGTCCGGGACTGACCGCGGATCGAGTCCGGTCACGGGGTGTTGAGTTTCTGGACGCGCAGGTCCCGGGCCAGGTGGTCGCGCTGCTCGACGACCAGACGCCGCAACGCCGCCGGCGCATCGGAATTGGCGGCCAGCCAGGCGTCCACCGGGTCGAGGGTATCGGCGGGCGGGAAGAGCCCGACGACGATCCGGCGGGCGATTTCTATGCTCCGGTCGGCCCAGGTGTCGCGGAGCACCGCGAAGTAGTCGGCGTCGTACGGGGCCGTGAGGTCGCGCCGCGCACCCGCCCGGAAACCCCCGATGACGGCGTCGAGGTGATCGTTGGTGAGAGTGCGGTCCGCGAGGACCGACGCCCACGCGTGGGCCTTCACGTCGGCGCGGGGTCGCGCGGCCTGGGCCTGCAGGTAGGCGGTGCGTCCGGTTGCGGTGTCGTCGAGGCGCAACTCCTCGGCGAGGTCGCTTTCGTCGGCGTTCCCGGTCGCGCTCAGCGCCGTCCACAGTGCCCAGCGCAGATCGGGGTCGAGCGCCAGCCCGGTCGGCGCCCCGATGCCTTCGAGGATGCCGCGGATATCGGCGGCGCGATGGTCCGCGGTCTCGGCCGCCGCGGCCAGCGCCCGCGCGAAGGACAGCTGCGCCCCGCTCCCCGGTTCCGCAGCGAAAAGGCCCGCCCACACGGCCTCGAGCCAGTCGGCGCGCGCCGACGGCCGCTCGGCGGCCGGAAGGTAGTGCTCGATGGCGGCCGGTGCGTTCGCCAGGACCGATGCGAGCAGTGCCAGGTTCTCCTCGCTCGGCGAGAAGCGTTGTGCCATCGACACGTACCGCGCCGCGGCGAGTTCTCCGTCGCGGGTGGCGTTCCACAGTGCCGACCACACCAGCCCGCGTGCGAGCGGGTCCCGGACCCGGTCGAGGGACTCGTCGACGGTGGCGAGCGAGTGCTCGTCGAGCCGGATCTTCGCGTAGGTGAGGTCGTCGTCGTTGAGCAGTGTCAGCGGTGCGTCGGGCAGATCGAGGCGGGTGCGGCTCTCGGCGACATCGAGTTCCCGGCGTTCGGTACGGACGAGGTCGCCGGCATCGTCGAAGTCGTAGATGCCGACCGCGAGACGGTGCGGGCGGGGTGTGGACTGCACGATCTCGCAGCGGTCGCCGGCCCGTTCCAGGCTCAGTGCGGTCACGCCGGTGGTCTGCAGCCAGTGCCGGGCCCATTCGGCCAGGTCGCGTCCGGACGCCGCGGACAGTTCGGACAGCAGGTCGCCGAGGGTGGTGTTGCCGAAGGCGTGTGCGTGGAAGTAGCGGCGGATGCCGTCGAAGAACGCGTCGCGGCCGACATACGCGACCAGCTGTTTCAGGACGCTGGCGCCCTTCGCGTAGGTGATGCCGTCGAAGTTGAGTTTGGCGGCTTCGAGATCGACGATGTCGGCGACGATCGGATGGGTGGTGGGCAGTTGGTCCTGCAGGTACGCCCACGCTTTGCGCCGGTTCGCGAACGAGACCCAGGCGTCACGGAACTCGGTCGCTTCGGCGCTGACCAGCGCTCCCATGTAGTCGGCGAAGGACTCCTTGAGCCACAGATCGTCCCACCATTTCATCGTGACGAGATCGCCGAACCACATGTGCGCCATCTCGTGCAGGATCGTGTTGGCCCGACCTTGACGTTGCGCGTCGGTGGCCACCCCGCGGAACACATAGGCCTCGGTGAAGGTGACACATCCCGGGTTCTCCATCGCGCCGAGGTTGTACTCGGGGACGAACACCTGGTCGTACTTGGTGAAGGGATACGGGAACTCGAAGTGATCGGCGTAGTAGTCCATCCCCTGCGCGGTGATCTCGAGTATCTCGTCGGCGTCGAGATACTCGGCGAGGGAGGCGCGGCACAACACACCGAGCGGCACCTCGAGGTCGCCCCTGGTCCAGATCGCGTCGACGCGATGGTAGGGACCGGCGACGATCGCGGTGATGTACGTCGAGATCGGCAGGGTGGGCGCGAAGGTGACCGTCTGTGCGCCCTCGGTGGACCGCTGTCGCTCGGCGACCTGGTTGGAGAGCACCTGCCAGTGTTCGGGGGCGGCCACCACAAACGTGAACGGTGCCTTGAGATCCGGTTGTTCGAAGCACGCGAACACCCGGCGAGCGTCGGCCGGTTCGTACTGGGTGTAGAGGTAGGTTTCCCCGTCGACGGGGTCGACGAACCGGTGCAGGCCCTCCCCCGAGCGGCTGTATCGTCCGGTCGCCGCGACACTCACCACGTTGATTTCGCGCAGACCGCCGATGGTGATGCGCGCTCCGTCGTACACCACGGGGACGGATTCGCCGTTGACGGTGACGGACTCGACCGAGTCGCCGAGGAAATCGATCCAGGTCTCGTCGGTCGAGGACGTGAACTCGATCGTCGTCACCACCGGGAAGTTCGTGCGTTGCGGGTCCACCGCGCCGCGCAGGTCGAGTTCGACTTCGTACGAGTGCACGTCGACGGCACGGGCGCGTGCAGCGGTTTCGGATCGGGTCAGGTTCGCGGAACTCACGGGCTCGATCCTGCCACTGTGACGCCGAATTCGTGGCGTCGGGCCGCGCGTCGGCGTTGTCGGGGTGCGGTCGTCACGCATGCTCGACGGTCGACGCCGGCCCGGCGCCCACCGCCGAGTCCGCCGGGCCGGTGAACTGGCTGAGGTACAGCTCGTAGTACGCGCCGCGGGCGGCGAGCAACTCCTCGTGGTTGCCCTGCTCGACGATGCGCCCGTCCTCCATGACCACGATGACGTCGGCGTCGCGGATCGTCGACAACCGGTGCGCGATCACGAAACTCGTGCGATCCGTGCGCAGGGTCGCCATCGCCTGCTGGATCAGCAGCTCGGTGCGGGTGTCCACGGAACTCGTCGCCTCGTCGAGGATGAGGACGACCGGCTTCGCGAGGAATGCGCGCGCGATGGTGATCAGCTGCCGTTCACCGGCGCTGACCCCGCCGCCTTCCTCGTCCAGCAGCGTGTCGTACCCGGCGGGCAGGGAACGCACGAAATGGTCGACGTGGCTCAGCTCGGCGGCTTCGCGCACTTGCTCCGGGGACGCGGACGGGTCGCCGTATGCGATGTTGTCGTAGATGGTGCCGCCGAAGAGCCAGGAGTCCTGCAGGACCATCCCGGTGCGTTCTCGCAGGTCGTCGCGGGTCATGGCGGTCGAATCCACACCGTCGACGCGGATCGTTCCCGAGTCGACGTCGTAGAACCGCATGATGAGGTTGACCAGGGTCGTCTTGCCCGCGCCGGTGGGGCCGACGATGGCCACCATGTGGCCGGGCTCGGCCACCAGCGACAAGTTCTCGATGAGCGGCTTGTCCGGCACGTACCGGAACGACACGTCGTCGAATTCGATGCGCCCGTTGTCGGTCGACGGGCTCTGCGGCCGGGCGGGATCGGGGGTCTGCTCGTCGGCGTCGAGGATGTCGAAGATGCGTTCGGCGGAGGCGACTCCGCTCTGGAGGAGGTTGAACATCGCACCGATCTGGGTGAGCGGCTGAGTGAACTGGCGTGAGTACTGGATGAAGGCCTGCACCGACCCCAAGCTCAGTGACCCCGAGGCGACCTGTAGTCCGCCGACGACGGCGACCGCCACGAAATTCAGGTTGCCCATGAACATGATGGCCGGTTGCACCAGGCCCGAGATGAACTGGGCCCGCCAGCTCGAGTTGTAGAGCTTGTCGTTGCGGGTGTCGAACTCCTGCTCGACCTCGGCCTGCAGTCCGAACACCTGCACGATGTCGTGACCGGTGAAGGCTTCCTCCACCTGGGCGTTGAGTTTTCCCGTAGAGGACCACTGCGCGGAAAAATGCGGTTTGGACCTGCGGGCGATCAGGGCCGTTGCTCCGAGCGCCAACGGGACGGTCACGAGCGCGATGAGTGCGAGCAGCGGCGAGATCCAGAACATCATGAACAGGATCGCGACGACGGTGAGGACCGAGTTGAGTGCCTGCGAGATGGTCTGTTGCAGGCTCTGGGACAGATTGTCGAGGTCGTTGGTGACGCGACTGAGCAGATCGCCGCGCGGCATGGTGTCGTAATAGCGCAACGGCAACCGGTGCAGCTTCGCTTCCACATCCGAGCGCAACCGCCGGATCGTGCCGACGACGACGATGTTGAGCAGATAGGCGCCGATCCACGACAGCAGCGCGGTGCCTAGATACAGCCCGAGCACGATCATCAGCACTCGACCGACGGCCGAAAAGTCGACGCCCACACCGGGGGTGAGGTCCATCGACGCCACCATGTCCGCGAAGGTGTCCTGCCCCTGCGCGCGAAGCCCGTCGACGGCCTCGTCCTTCGTGGCACCGGCCGGAAGCATCCGCCCGACCACGCCGTTGAAGATCAAGTCGGTGGCGTGCCCGAGAACCCGGGGCGCGATCGCGGACAGGATCACCGATCCGACGGTGGCCAGCAGCACCGTGACCACGAAACCGCGGTAGGACACCAGCCGGTGCATCAACCGTTTCACCGACGGTCCGAACGACCGGGGCTTCTGGATCGGTGCGGTGGCCGCGTGCCGTGCGGCGGGGCCCGTCACACCTGCTCCTCGACCGCGAGCTGCGACCCGACGATCTCCGCGTAGGTCGGACAGGTCTCCACCAGCTCGTCGTGCCGGCCCAGTCCGACGATCCGTCCGCGATCGAGTACCACGATCTGGTCGGCGTCGATGATGGTCGATACGCGCTGGGCAACGATGATCACCGCAGCGGACATGGTGACCGGCCGCAGCGCGGACCGCAGGCGCGCGTCGGTCGACAGGTCGAGCGCGGAGAACGCGTCGTCGAACACGTAGACGGCGGGTCTTCGGACGAGCGCCCGGGCGATCGCCAGACGCTGGCGCTGCCCACCCGAGACCGTGGTGCCGCCCTGGGCCACGGGAGTGTCGAGGCCCAGCGGCATCGCACGGACGAACTCGTCGGCCTGCGCGATACGTAGCGCCTCCCAGATCTCCTCGTCCGTCGCATCACGCTTTCCGTGCCGCACATTCGAGGCGATGGTGCCGGAGAACAGGTACGCCCGTTGCGGGACCAATCCGATCACCGATCGCAGCGTGTCGGGATCGAGTCGCCTGACGTCGGTGCCGCCGACGAGCACCGACCCGGCCGTCGCATCGATCAAGCGCGGCACCAGCCCCACCAGGGTGGTCTTCCCCGAGCCGGTCGACCCTACGACGGCCGTGGTCGTGCCGGGCGCGACGAGGAAGGTGAGGTCGTGCAGTACCGGCTGGTCGGCACCCGGGTATCGGAACTCGGCGGCGCGAAAGTCGACGGTCGCCGGATCCGCGGCGAACCCGGCCGGGTCGGCCGGCCGCACCACCGACGTTTCGGTGGCGAGAACATCCCCGATCCGGTCCGCACAAACGGCCGCCCTCGGGGCCATCATCGCCAGGAACGACGCCATCATCACCGAGATCATGATCTGCACGACGTAGGTGATCATCGCGCTCAGCGCGCCGATCTCCACGCTCCCGTCGGACACGGCGTGGCCACCGAACCAGATGATCCCCACGGTCGTCACGTTGGTGATGAACATGACCGCCGGAAACATCAGTGCCATCATTCGTCCGACCCGTAGGGTCGCGTCGGCCAGTTTGTCGTTGGCGACCCCGAAGCGTTCCATCTCGTGGTGTTCCCGAACGAAGGCGCGCACGACCCGGATGCCCGTGATCTGTTCGCGCAGGACGCGATTCACGCTGTCGAGAAACGCCTGCATGGAGCGGAACCCGGGGATCGTCACCCGGATGATCAGGCTCATCGTCAGACCGAGGACGGGCACCGCCACCACCAGCAGCCAGGCCAGCCCCGGCGCGACGCGCATGCCCAGAACGATGCCGCCGATGCACATGATCGGCGCGGTGACCAGAACGAACGAACTCATCACCAGGAGAAGCTGGATCTGCTGAACGTCGTTGGTGTTCCTGGTGATCAACGACGGAGCGCCGAACGTGCCGACCTCCCGCGCGGAGAAGGTGTTCACCCGGTGCAGGAGATCGTGCCGGATGTCGCGGCCGGCGGCGAGCGCGCCGCGGGCACCGAAGTACTGACCGGAGACGGTGCAGATCACCTGCAGCAGCACCACCACGAGCATCCACCCGCCGATGCGCATGATGTATCCGGTGTCACCTTTCGCGACGCCGTTGTCGATGATGTCGGCGTTGAGCGTCGGCAGGTAGAGCATCCCAGCCGTCGCGACGGACTGCAGTGCTACCACCGCGACGACGTACGCGCGATAACGCGACAGGTACGCGACGATCAGACGGGTCAGCATGTGATCACCCTCACAACGGTAACCACAACTCGACGCAGATGCCCGATGTCACCCATTCGGGGGCCACGGCCCGCGCGTGCCCAGATGCGGATCGACGGGTGCGGCCGGACGGATCGGGCTACAGGAGGGACGTCGGAAACGACGAAGGCAAGGAGTCGTGCGCTCCCTGCCCCTTTCAAGGTATAGCTCACCCCCGGTCTTGCGGCAAGACCCCCAGCGTCCTGCACAATCGCCGTTCGAGGCCAGGACCTGCACACATGCAGGGTTGCGCGGCATCCACGCCGCATCGCCGCCTGGCCGGCGCACCGGATCCACTTCGGACGAATGGGGGTTCTCATGATCGACGTCATCGTGGTCGGGGGCGGGCCGACCGGCATGATGCTGGCGGCCGAACTTCGGTTGCACGGATTGCAGGTGGTCGTACCGGAACAGGACACGGAGCCGACCCCGGTCGTGCGCTCGCTCGGGCTGCACGCACGCAGCCTCGAGGTGATGGACCAGCGCGGACTGCTCGAGCGGTTCCTCTCGCACGGAAAGAAGCACGCGGTGGGCGGTTTCTTCGCGGGCATTCCCGCACCGGCCCCGCAGGGTCTGGACACCACACACCCGTACGTCCTCGGCATCCCCCAGCCCGTCACCGATCGTCTGCTGACCGAACGCGCATCCGAACTGGGCGCGTCGATCCGGCGCGGTTGCACGGTCGTCGGACTCGAGCAGGACGACGACGGTGTCACCGCGGTGCTGACGGACGGAACGCGGCTGCGCTCCCGATATCTGGTGGGCTGCGACGGTGGTCGCAGCACGGTGCGCACGCTGCTCGGGGTTGCGTTCCGGGGTTCCGGTAGTAACCGCCGAAAAATCAACGGATATGGCGTAGCCGCGGCTGATTGCTGGTGAGGGCCCGGTTCGGCCTGCGGTGGAGGCGGACTACTGGTTGGCTTGGCTCCCAACGTGGTTGGTTGATGGGAGGTCGGTTTCGTGGCGACGCGGGTGTTCGCGGATGAGGAGTTGGCGCGTCTGCGGGAGTTCCCGGAGATCGGCCGGGAGCAGCTGTTCCGGTTCTTCACGCTCTCGCCGGCGGATCTGGCGTTCGTCGATCCCGGCCGCGGTCGTGGTCCGGCTGATCGGCTCGGGATCGCGATCGCGTTGTGCACGTTGCCGTGGCTGGGATTCGTGCCCGATCGTGTGGTGACCGCCCCGCCGGTCGCGGTAGCGCGGCTGGCCGAGCAGCTGCGGCTCGACGGCACTGAGATCCGTTCCTACGGCCGCCGCGCCCAGACCCGCACCGACCATCTACGCCTGGTCGCTCAGTATCTGGGCTGGCGGGCGGCGGGTGCGCTCGAACTCAAGGAGCTCGACGAGTTCCTGCTCGCGCGGGCGATGGAACACGATTCCCCGACTCTGCTGTTCCGGTTGGGGTGTGAGTATCTGATCTCGGCGCGGGTGATCCGCCCAGGCCCGGTGAGCATGGTCGAACGCGTCGCCCACGCCCGCGAGCAGGCCCAGCGCGAGACCTACGACCGTCTGGCCCACGAGTTCACCCCGGCCCGCTGCGCCGAGTTGGACGCACTGCTGACCACCGATGCCTCGCTGGGGGTTTCGCGGTTGCGGTGGCTGTCGACCGGGCCGGTGGAGGCGTCCGCGGCTGCGGTGCGCGCCGAGGTCGACAAGCTGGCGTTCCTGCGCGACCTGGGTGCCGACCGGCTCGATATGTCGGTGCTGCCCGCCGAACGACGCCGGTTCCTGGCCACGATGGGGCGCCGGTTGACCCCGCAGGCGTTGGAACGCCGGGATCCGCAGCGGCGGTATCCGATCCTGCTCACCGTGCTGGCGCAGTCCGGAACCGACGTGCTCGACGAGGTCGTGGCCTTGTTCGATCAGGCGATCTCGGCGAAGTTCGGTGCCGCCGAACGCCGGATGCAGCAGGAATTGGCCGAACGCGGCAAATCCGGAGAGGACCGCCAGGCCCTGCTGGACGACCTCCTGGCGATCGTGACCGATCCTGCGGTGGCCGATGAGGAGATCGGTGCGTTGATCCGCGGCGATGCGATCGGGTGGGAACGTCTGCGGGCGGCGATCGCGCAGGCCAAACCCCGGTTGCCGCGTGATCACGGGCACCTGGCCGCGCTGGACTCCTCCTACAATTACCTGCGTCAGTTCACCCCCGCGGTGCTGTCGACGGTGGAGTTCGCGGGCGGGACCGCGGCGACGGAGTTGTTGATCGCGGTCGCGATGCTGCGTGAACTCAACGCGACCGCGCGGCGGAAGGTGTTCGACGAGGCCCCGACCGGGTTCGTGCCCGCGAAGTGGCGCGGCTACCTCGACGCGGCGCGCAAGTCCGGCAGCGCTACCGCCTACCGGCACTACTGGGAGCTGTGCGTGCTGCTCGGGCTGCGCGACGGGCTGCGCAGCGGGGACGTGTACGTGCCCGGCTCACGCCGCTACGCCGACCCGGCCGCCTACCTGCTCACACCGCAACGGTGGGAACCGCAGCGCGGCGAGTTCTGCCGTTTGGTCGGGCGGTCGGCCGATCCCGGCGTCGCCCTGGCCGCCGTCGTCGAAGAACTGCACACCGCGGTCGATGAACTCGAGACCGTGCTCGCCGAAGGTGAGGGGCCGGTACGCCTGGACGGCGAGTCCGGGGATCTGATCATCTCCCCGCTGACCGCCGAGGACGTTCCGGCCGAGGCGATCGCGCTCAAGGCCGAGCTGACCGAGATGCTGCCGTTCGCACCGATCGTGTCGTTGCTGATCGAGCTGGACAAACGCACCGGCTACCTGGACTGCTTCACCCACGCCGGCGGACAGGCCACCCGCACGCCGGAGTTGAAGCGCAACCTGATCGCGGTGCTGCTCGCGCACTCGACCAACCTCGGGTTGACCCGGATGGCCGAGGCCTGCGGCATCTCCTACGACATCTTGTCCTGGACCGACGAATGGTATGTGCGCGAGGAAACCCTGCGCGCGGCCAGCCTAGTACTCATCGACTACCACCAGCGGCTCCCGCTGACTCCGGTGTTCGGCACCGGGACCTTGTCGTCGAGCGACGGGCAGCGGTTCCCCACGCGCGGGAAATCCACCACCGCGCGGCCGATGAGCCGCTACTTCGCCGGTGAGGGCCTGTCGACCTACACCCATGTCACCGACACCCACGCCACCTACGGCACCAAGGTGATCGTGGCGACCAAACGCGAAGCCCACTACGTGCTCGACGAGATCCTGGGCAACGCCACCGATCTGCCGATCACCGAACACGCCACCGACACCCACGGGGTCACCCTGGTCAACTTCGGGTTGTTCGACCTGCTCGGGATGCAGCTGTCCCCACGCATCCGGGACCTGGGCCGCATCACCCTCTACCGGCCGGGCCCCCGCGCCGACGCCGAGGCCCGGTTCCCGCACGCGGGCCCGCTGATGACCCGCAAGGCCAACATCGATCTGATCGCCGAGCACTGGGACGACCTGCTCCGGTTGGCTGGCTCGCTGAAGTTCGGGCACGCCACCGCCTCCCTGCTCGTCGGCAAGCTCTCCGCCTCGGGCCGTCAGAACACCCTGGCCGCCGCGCTCAAGGAGTACGGGGCGCTGCGGCGCACCATCTACGCCGCGAAATACCTCTCCGATCCGGACTACCGGCGCAAGATCACCCGCCAGCTCAACAAGGGCGAATCCCTGCACGCACTACGCCGCGACCTGCTCTACGCACACGAGGGCACGATCCGCGCCCGCCAGCTCGCCGACCAGACCGAGCAAGCGTGGTGCCTGACCCTGGCCACCAACGCCGTGATCGCCTGGACCACCGAGTACTACGGCCTCGCGGTCGAGCAGATGCGCCGGGCCGGGCACCGCATCGACGACGAGGTCCTGGCCCACGTCAGCCCCGCGCACAGCGCCAACATCAACTTCTTCGGCGCGATCGAAGTCGACATCGAGGGCGAACTCGCCGCGCTCGGCCCGACGGGCTACCGGCCGCTGCGGGTGCGCGACACCCTGTTCTGACCGGTCCCGGCGTTACCCCAGGGCCCGGTTCGTGTGCTCGTGGTCGAGCCATTCGGTGGTCCTCATGTCCGGGATCAGGTCCGCGCAGGATCGTCCGTCCTGGGTCCAGTCGTGGTCCCAGGCCCGTGAGTGGTGCGGTCCGGCGATGTAGCCGAAGGAGTAGGGGCGCCCTCGACTCCGATCCGCAGCTTGTCGGCGGTGATGCCCGCCCACTGGCGTCCGGTGTGCCGGCTGATCACCGGCCGTGCCCGGCCGGTCCAGACGTGCAGGGCGTATTTCGGGCTCGCTGTGGGTGACGCCGGGATTCCATGCCGGCTCCTGGGTCGACTGCGCGGGCGGGGCGTCTGGTCGGCAGGTGACCGCGGCGCCGAAGGGGCGGCGCGTCAGTGGGGGCGATGCGGTTCGGCGTCGCGTTGGTCGGTGACATGCGTACTCCAGGTCCACGCTTCCCGCCGGGCGGTGTACGTCGGGGACCTCGCGGTTCCGAATGGCGAGCCCGACATGTGCAGAAGTTAGGACTTACTGCGTGCGAAGAGAATCGCTTGCTGAGCTTTCGCATCCGGGTCGAGCAGCATCTGGGCCTCGACCACGAATCCGGCATCGTGCAGCCACGATGCCACCTGGTTCGGCTGCCGGCGGTGGACATGGACCTTCATCGGGTGACCGCCGTAGCCCTCTGTCTTCAACAGCGACTCGCCGCCGACGTGAAACAGGAGTTGCAACGGTCCGCCGGGACGCAGTGCTTGGTGGAAGCGCCCGAATACAGTCGGCACCTCGTCGTCTGGGATGTGGATCAAAGACTGCCAGGCGAGCAGGCCGGCCACCGAAGCGACGGGCAGGTTCAGTTCCGTCATCGAGCCCACCTCGAACCGCAGGTCGGGGTGGTCGCGTCGGGCCACGTCGATCATCGCCGGGGAGAGGTCGATACCGAAGGCGTCGACACCGAGCTCATGCAGGTGGGCGGTGACTTCACCGGGGCCGCAGCCGACGTCCGCGACCGGTCCGCCGCCAGCGGTCCGCACGCTGTCGGCGAACAATGCCAGAGCCGCGCGAAGGTACTGGTGTCCGGCGAGGGCGCCGCGCACTTGGTCGGCATAGCTGACCGCAACCGTGTCATAAGAGGTTCGGGTGTCGGCCAACCAATCATCCGTGGTCATGACCGGCACGATATTCCATGATCGCGGCGGACTCGGCGCTACCCGGGAACGGCGAAGGTGCCTCCACCCGGTCGGGTGGAGGCACCGGAACGGCGGTACGCGTCTGGCCGTGACCGCTCAACGATAGCAGTGATACCCCGGATAATGGTCTGTTATCCGGGGTAACTTGAGAGGCGACCTGCGGCGGACCCGCTCCGGGGTGCACACGAAGCGACCCCGTTATCCGGGGCTATAGTACTGAAGAGGGGAATCCGATGGCCGCGAGAGTGACCCGGCTGCGTACCGCCCCGCCGGCGCGCACCCTGCGCACCGCCGCCGAGGCGTTCCTCGACACGATCGGCTCGGCGAACACCCGCCGCGCCTACGGCATCGCCGTCGTCAAGACCGTCGACCAGCTCGACGCCCGCCACGACGGACTCACCGCCGCCAGCCGCGCCCTGGACTCGGTCACCGACACCGAAGTCGGCGCCGCACTGGAAACCCTCTGGGGCACCGCCGCGGTGAACACCTGGAACGCGCGCCGCGCCGCAGTCGCCAGATGGCTGTCCTGGTGCGCCGAGCAGGGCTGGACCGCGCCGAGCGTCCCGGCCTCGGCCGCGCGGTCCACTCCGCCGGACTCCGACACCCCCGTCCGCTCGCGTACCGCGATCGACCGGCTCATCGCCCGCCGCGAGATCCACCTGCGGGAGAAGACGCTGTGGCGGATGCTGTACGAAACCTGTGCCCGTGCCGAGGAACTGCTCCAGCTCAACGTCGAAGACCTCGACCTCGCAGGGCGGTGCGCGGCGGTGAAGTCCAAGGGCGCCAAACCCCGTACCCGCCGCCGCGGCGCCGCCCACCACGAACACGTCCTCGAGAACGTGTACTGGGACGCGGGCACCGCCCGCCTGCTGCCCCGGCTCATCCGCGACCGCACCCGCGGACCTGTTTTCGTGACCCACCGCCGGCCGGGGCCCGGCAAGTACCTCGCCGACCGCGACGTTTGTCCCAACACCGGCCTGGCCCGGCTGTCCTACGACCAGGCCCGCGACCTGCTCGACGCCGCCACCGCCGTCGATGGACCCCGGACCGGCTGGGACCTGCACGAACTGCGCCACTCCGGCCTGACCCACCTCGGGGAATCCGGGGCCAGCCTGCTGGAACTGATGGCCAAGTCCCGCCACCGCAAAGCCGAGAACCTGCGCCGATACTTCAAACCGTCCCCACAGGCGATGCGCGAGCTGACCTCGATCTTGGGCCCGGGAGCCGAACGCCGACGCTGACCAGCAGCTACGTCATATCCGTTGATTTTTCGGCGGTTACTACCGGAACCCCGTTCCCCGGCGAACCGTCCACGGTGGACACGTTGCTGGGCGAGGTGGAACTGACCGCGACGCCGGAGACGATCGCCGCCGTGAGTGCCGAAGTCCGGAAGACGCAGCTGCGGTTCGGCGCGATGCCTGTGGGTGAGGGGCGGCGCTATCGGGTCATCGTGCCCGCTGCCGGGGTGGCCGAAGACCGCAGGGTCCCACCGACCCTCGACGAACTGCGGAACCAGATGCGGAGTGTGTCTGGTACGGACTTCGGCGCACATTCCCCGCGTTGGTTGTCCCGGTTCGGCAACGGCACCCGGTTGGCAGAGCGTTACCGCGTCGGCCGGGTGCTACTGGCCGGCGATGCCGCGCACATTCATCCACCGACCGGTGGGCAAGGGCTCAATCTCGGTGTCCAGGACGCGTTCAATCTCGGCTGGAAGCTGGCCGGCGCCGTGTGCGGGTGGGCGCCGGAGGCACTGCTGGACAGCTACCACGACGAGCGACACCCGGTCGCCGCCGACGTACTCGACACCACCCGCGCGATGATGGAGTTGATGTCCGTCGAACCGGGCCCACAGTCTGTGCGCCGCCTGGTGACGCAACTGATGGATTTCGACGTGGTGAACCGCTACCTGGTCGAGAAGGTCACCGCGATCGGAGTCCGCTACGACCTCGGCGACCCGCACGACCTGGTCGGCAGGCACATGAGGGATGTACGCCTGGAACGCGGGCGGCTCTACGAGCAGCTGCACGCCGGCCGAGGACTGTTGCTCGACCGCACCGGTCGCCTGTCGGTGGCGGGCTGGGCCGACCGCGTCGACCACATCGTCGATCCCTGCGAAGAACTGGACGTACCAGCGCTGTTGCTGCGCCCGGACGGCCACGTGGCATGGGTAGGCGAGGACCAGCGGGATGCGGAAAGTCGCCTCACACGGTGGTTCGGCGCCCCCGCCCGCTGAAGCTCCCCGCCGGCCGCGCGCACTCACCGCGCGGCAGCGACGATACGATCGCGCCGTGGCAGCGACTCGGTACGGCATCCTCGTCTACGACGACGTCGAGGTGCTCGACGCGTTCGGGCCGTTCGAGGTGTTTTCGGTGGCCGCGCGCCTTTCGGCAGGTAGTCCCCGTGGAAGCGCCGGTGCGACACTCGTGTCTGCATATCCGGATCGGTCGATCGTCACCGCCCGCGGCGGTCTGCGGGTGTGTACCGACGTATCGATTGCCACCGCACCGGAATTCGATGTGCTGCTCGTACCGGGCGGTGTCACGCAGGTCGCCGAGAGCGATCCGGACCTGCGTGCCTGGATCGCTGCGCGATCGTCGACCCCGATCGTCGCCTCGGTGTGTACCGGAGCGTTCCTACTCGCCGTCGCGGGTGTGCTGACCGACCACCGCGTCACCACGCACTGGGACGACCTCGCCGAACTCGCGCGCCGCTTTCCCGAGTTGACGGTGCTGGACGGGCCACGCTGGGTGCACGATCGCGGCATCTACACCTCCGCCGGTATCTCGGCAGGCATCGACCTCGCCCTGCACCTGGTGTCCCTCGTCGACGACGATCTCGCGCGGCGCGTGGCCCGGCAGATGGACTACCGCGGATAAGGGATCGGGGTTCGGAGCTTGACCTTCGAGTCGAGTCGAAGGTTTACCGTCGACGTGTGGGCACGATGCTGATTTCCCAGTTCGCCGAACACACCGGCGTCCCAGCGACCACCCTGCGGTACTACGAATCCGCAGGGCTGGTCCCGGCCGGCCGAACCGACAGCGGATATCGCATCTACCGGCAGCGTGATCTCGACCGCGTCGGGTTCATTCAGGCAGCCAAACATCTAGGACTCAGCCTCGGTGAGATCCGTGAATTGCTCGCGGTGTGGGAGCACGGTTCCTGCGCCGCGGTGCGTGCTCGGCTACGGCCGAAGACGGCTGCACGCCTGGACGACACCGATGCGCGGACTGCGGAGCTCATCGCATTCGCCGACACACTTCGACGGGCACTTAGCTGGCTCGACGACATGCCCGAACGCGCCGAGCCGTGCGATGCCACCTGCGTCGTGCATGCACCGGACACTCGCAGTCGGGCACACCATCTGCCTCTCACCCCATCCCGCGTCGCGGACAACGGCGGGTCCGCGACGCCGATCGCCTGCTCCCTCGGCGGCGCCGACCATCGCACTCGCGCGCAACAATGGCGCCGGCTGCTCATCGGCGCCGTCCGGGAACCGAGCACGGCAGGGGTCCGGTTGCGGCTGCCCGTCGACCGAGCAGGTGCTCTCGCCCGACTCGCCGCCGCAGAGCAGCAGTGCTGCCCGTTCTTCGAGTTCACCCTGCGTCTGAGTGGTAGCCGGGTGGTTCTCGAGGTCGAGGCACCGCCGGAAGCTGCGGGGATGGTGCGCGAGTTGTTCGGCGAGGACACGCACACTCGTTCGGATCACTGAGCGTCGGTTCCGGGTTCGCGGTAACTCCCGCGCAGGTCGAGGTACGTCGACACTCCCACCCGGCACGGCTGCCCACTTTTCCTCCCCCGAGACTCGCCGTCCGCGGGGCCTCGTAGGCGCCAGGAAGGGGGGCACAGTTTTTCGCACCCCTCGGCGAGTAACTCACCATAAGAGGGAATTATGACGATCAGACACTAGGCTCCCGCGAGCGCGTTCGGGACGCCCATCACGTCGCCTCTGACGGATCGACTTCGTTACTTATTAGTTTCGTATCTTCCGATGTCGGCGTATTCCCTGTTCAGTCCGTTTCATTTCATTACGTTTCGTAATTCATTTCGTTCTTGTACGGATATGAAATATAGATTATGGTCGTGCATAGCCCGATAAGCGGCGTCGGACGCGCATCCCAGACACGAGGACTCCATGAGCACCCCTTCCCCCGATACCTCCCGCCCGGAAAACGACCACGGCGGGGATCCGTCCGGGCAGCCTGAAGGTGCACCCGCGCGCGTGGGCCGGCCCCGCAAGTACGCGTCGGCCGCCGACCGGGTACGTGCCCACCGCGAGCGCGAACGTGCCAAGAAACAAGCGGCGCTCTCCCCCGCCGCTGCGCAGGCATCCACACCCGACGACGCGATTTCCACCCTGGCTACAACCACGACGGCGTTGCGGACTCTCACCGCGACGACACTCGAGCAGTACGCAGCAATCGCGACCCGTATCACCGAAGCGGTCGACAAGCTGACCGACGCAGAGGCTGTCGAAGCGCAGATGACCAGAGCTGCGACCGAACTGGCCAAGGTCCGCGCCGACGCCGACGCCAAGATCGCGCGACTGCGCGAACAGCTCGCGCAGGCCACCGAGGATCGCGAGAACGCCGATGCGGCGGTCGTCGCTGTCGACGCCGAACTCGCGGACGCGCGGGCCGCCCACGCCGAACAGGTCCGTCGGCTCCAGCAGTCCCATGAGGAAGAACTCACCCAGGTGAGTGACGACCATGCCGACACGCTGCAACATCTTCAGGGCCGGCTCGCCGATGCCGAGTCCGAGCACCACCGGGTCGCCGCCGAATACCGGGAGACCATCGAGGAACTCGAGGCCGACCTCACCGGGTGCCGTCGCGCGCTCGACGACACCGCCGCCGAACGAGATCGCATCCGCACCGAACTCTCCGAGACACGCGACGAACTCGGTCGGGTTCGGGCCGCGCTCGAACGCGAGTCTGCAACCGTCGCCCGCCTCGAGTCCGAGTTCGGCGCCGAACGCGACCGGAACGCCGAGCTTCGGGATCACCTCGAGCAGGCCCGGGTCTCGGCCGCCACCTCCCGCGCCGCGGAGACGGCCTCCCGCGAGCGCAGCGACGAGCTGCGGGCCGAGTTGAACGATCTGCGCACCGAAGTCGTCCGGTGCCGGGCAGAACTCGATGCCGCGCGCACGGAACTCGTGCGAGCACGAATGACGGCGGATTCGGTGAAGCATCCGCGCGACGATTCGGCAGGCGTCGAACCACAGAAGTGACGGCCGGCCGTTGCGGACGGGGCTCCGTATTCCTTTCGGCCGCTGAGCCGTTGCTGCCGCCGGCTACGGGGCAGGTACCTCGGCGACGGGACCGGTCGGCACGGCGAACACGAAGTCGTTGTTCGCGTAGCCGAGCGGCGGTCCGACGAATTCCCCGCCGCACGTGACGAGCAGCAGCGTTTCAGGACCGTCGAGCCGGTTGATTTCGTCGAGCGGGAGGTTTCCCTCCTTGCCCACGCTCAGCAACCGGTCCACGCGATACTCGCGTGCGCGCCCGTCACCGGTCGACACGGTCAATTCGTCACCTTCGCGCACGTCGGCGAATCGCGCGGCGAACCCGTCTCCTTGATCGACGTCGTCGACGTGTCCGGTCACCACGATCGCACCGCTCCCCCCGCCGGGCATCGCAGAGTCCACCCACCAGCCGAGTCGTGAAACATCTTGCGGGGGAAGCAATGTGCCGCTCGCGTCGGTGGCGACCGGGTCGGTCGGCGCGGTGACGCCGTCGAGCGTCAGGGACACCGGTGCTGCCGGGTCGTCGGCGATCGCCGCGACCGGTGGCGGCATGTCCTTCTTGCCCTCCGTCACCGACGCCGGGACGGAGGCGGTATCCGGATCGGAGGTGGTGGCGCAGCCGCCGAGAAATACAAGGGCGGCTGCGCACACAACGGTGATGCTCGGTCGTGCCCGCATGTCAACGACCGTAAATCGATCCGGCAGGGATGGATTGCACCGGCACCCGCGCATCGGGATCGCGATGGACCGGCGGCGTACTCGGACTATCCGGAACCGGGGCATGCGGCGGCACGGTGCTGTGCGGGTGCGTCGGTTGCGGCGTCGTCGATGACGGCGGTTTCGTGGGCGGTGGTGTGGTCGTCGGTGGTTTCGTGGGCGGTGGTGTGGTCGTCGGTGGTTTCGTGGTCGGCGGTGTCGTCGTCGGTGGCTTCGTGGTCGGTGGTTTCGTCGTCGGTGGTGGAGTCGTCGTAGGCGGCGGCGTGGTCGTCGGTGGTGGAGTCGTCGTAGGCGGCGGTGTCGGCGGCGGTGTCGTTTGGGCCGTTGCCGCCGTCGGCGCGGACTCTCCGGTATCGCCCGGGATCTGAGCGCCGGCTCCGCCGGCCACAGCCACGAGCAGTGTCGTTCCGAACAGCGCGGCGAGGAATGGAGATGCTTTTCGCATGGTGGGTGCCTCAATTCGATGACCGAATGGATGGGTACCCCGACGTATGACATGTCGCAGGGACGACCACGGGTGTTAACGATTCCGCGAGTCGAGTCCCAGCCGACGCAACTCCGATACCGCGCCGTGTCCTCTCCGGGTGCCGGACGCTCTATTCCGCAGTATCGATAGGTCTCGTCCTTTTCGAACTCGCGCCCGCATCACCGGGCTACTGTCCGGTGGAAGGTGGGAAGACTGTTCTCGTTCCGTCCGGGAGGCACTGTGCAGAACGACGAGGGTGACACCGCTGACCGGCCGCTCATCGACCTGCGGCATCACAGCGCGGTGGTCGTCGATCTCGGGGTCGTTCCGGGTGTCGCGTCGTTCTCCGGTGCCGGGGCTTCCGAAGCGTCCGGTCCCGGCGAACCCGAGAAACGAGCCGACCCCGTGACTGCACTGCTGCGCCGACTGGACAGTGTCGGTGTGGGGATGGCGGTGTTCTCGCCCAGCGGAAACGCGAAGGACGCATTGGAGACCGCAGGCCTCAACGGGCCACTGTCCGTCGCGGTGAACGAGACGACACCCGAGGGTGCCGCGGCACTCCTGGGCGCCAGGCCGTCGTCCGCCGTGCTCGTCACAGCCCGCGGCGAGCACGGGGTGCACCCCGGGCATCGTGCCGGGTTCGCCCTGGTCATCGAAGTCGACCGGGAGGGAGGCGAGCGGGATCCGATCGTCGCGGGCACACACGTGGTGGTCCGGGATCTCGGCGAGATCGGACTGCGGGCAGATGATCGCCCCCTCTCGGACATCCCCGACGCCGCCGCGTCCGACGCGGAACTGGCGGCGTTCCTGCGGCTCCACGAACCGGTCCTGCTACTCGACCTCGACACCGCCACGGCGGATACCGAGCCGACCGAAAACCTTCGGAGCGCTCTGGCGAGGCTGGCGGAAACATGCATCGTCGTGGTGCTGAGCGAACGAGACCTGACGGGCCTGCAGGACCGGCTCGGGATACCCGGTCTGTGGTACGCGGGCCGACACGGGTTCGAACTCGCCGGACCGGCCGGCGAGAAGTACGAACACCCTGCCGTACTCGCGACGGGGACCGGTGCCGACCGAGCATCCGGTCACCCGGATGGCGGGGAAATCAGTCCCGCGCCTGGGCGGGACAAGGGCACAGCACTGCACTGGGTGCTCGAACACATCGCCCAGGGGAAGTCGGTGCTGCCCGTATACATCGGAGGCGATCGCACCGACGAGGACGCATTCGATGCGCTGCCCCGCGGCGGGATCGGGGTCGTGGTCCGGCACGAGGCCGGCGAGGATCGACGGAGCGCCGCCCGGTTCGCGGTGAACGGCGCGGCCGGGGTGCAGGAGCTGCTGGATCTGGTCGGCGACATGCTCGAGCGCAACCCGCCGGATGCGTCCCGGGCCGGTGCGTGGACGCTGTTCTACGACGACTACGACCCTGATTCCGAGAAACTCCGGGAATCACTCTGCACCGTGGGAAACGGGTTCTTCGCCACGCGCGGGTGTGCGCCCGAAGCAGTCGCCGGTCCGACCCACTATCCGGGCACGTACGTCGCCGGCCTGTTCAACCGGTTGCAGGACGACCGTCCGGGCATGACGCTCGTCAACGAAAGCCTGGTGAACACGCCCAACTGGCTGCCGCTGACGTTCCGGATCGACGGTGGACCGTGGTTCGACGTGGACGCGGTCGAACTGCTCGATTACCGCCAGTACCTCGACCTGCGCCGGGCGGTTCTCACCCGCCGGGTGCAGTATCGCGACGCCGCCGGGCGGACGACCACAGTGGTCCAGCGACGGTTCGTCGCGATGCATCTGGCGCATATCGGCGCGCTCCAGACCACGGTGGTGGCGCACGATTGGTCGGGCCTCGTGGAGTTCAGATCTTCGCTCGACGGTTCGGTCCGCAACGCGCTCGTCGACCGATACCGTGACCTGGCCGATCGACATCTCGTCCCGATGGACGCGCGCGAGGTGTCGCCCGGTTCGGTGATGCTGAGCATGCGGACGAACCAGTCGCATGTCCCGGTGGCGACGGCAGCACGCACCACCGTCCGGTCCAACGGCGAACGGCACGACAGCACCTGTCAGTTGTTCGAGAATGACGGCAGCATCGGCCATATCGTCGCTGTCCGCGTCGACGAGGGTCGAACCGTCACGGTGGACAAATTGGCCACCGTGTTCACCGGTCGCGACCGTGCGGTCTCCGATCCTGCCGACGCGGCCACCCGCCTGTTGTCGGCGTCGGGCACGTTCGACGAGATCCTCGACGGTCACGTGCGGGCGTGGGAACTCCTGTGGGACCGGACCCGGATCACTCTCCATGATCGGCCGGATGAGTCCCGGATTCTGCGACTGCACATGCTCCATCTCCTCCAGACCCTGTCGCGGAACACCGCCGATCTCGATGCGGGTGTCCCGGCCCGCGGCCTGCACGGCGAGGCCTACCGCGGACACATCTTCTGGGACGAGTTGTTCGTCTTCCCGGTGCTCAACCTGAGGAAACCGTCGCTGACCCGGTCCCTGCTGATGTACCGGTACCGCAGGCTGCCGGAGGCACGCCGCGCGGCCCGTGCCGCCGGTTACCAGGGCGCGATGTTCCCGTGGCAATCCGGAAGCGACGGACGGGAAGAGAGCCAGCAGTGGCACCTCAATCCGCGGTCCGGGCGGTGGCTGCCGGACCCCAGTGCGCGGCAGCATCACATCGGCATTGCCGTGGCCTTCAACGTGTGGCAGTACTACCAGGTCACCGGGGATCTCGCGTTCCTCGGTGAGTGCGGCGCCGAGATGCTGGTCGAGATCGCACGGTTCTTCGCGAGTCTCGCCACGTACGACAGCACTCGGTCCCGATACGTGATGCGCGGGGTCGTGGGACCGGACGAGTTCCACTCCGGGTACCCCGAGGCTCCGTACGACGGCATCGACAACAACGCCTACACCAACGTGATGGCGATATGGGTCATTCTTCGTGCGATGGAAGCGCTTGCCACACTTCCTGATCCGGACCGGACCGACCTGATGCACAGTCTGCACCTCGACGCGGACGAACTCGCCCGGTGGACCGATGTCACCCGGCGGATGTTCGTTCCGTTCCACGACGGGGTACTGAGCCAATTCGAGGGATACGCCGATCTGGCCGAACTCGACTGGGACGGTTATCGCGAGCGGTACGGAAACATTCAGCGACTGGACCGGATCCTCGAGGCGGAAGGCGACGATGTCAACCGGTACCGCGCCTCGAAACAAGCCGACGTGGTGATGCTGTTCTACGTACTCTCGGCCGACGAACTGCGAGACCTGCTCGGACGCGCGGGTTACCGGTTCGAACCGGCCGCGATCCCCCGCACCATCGACTACTACCTCGCGCGCACGTCCCACGGATCGACCCTGAGCGCCGTGGTGCACTCGTGGGTCCTCGCGCGCGGCCATCGCGACGAGGCCGTGGAGTACTTCGAGAGAGTTCTCGTCTCGGATGTCACCGATATTCAGGGTGGCACCACCCGGGAGGGCATCCATCTTGCGGCGATGGCGGGAAGCATCGACCTGCTGCAACGGTGCTTCACCGGACTCGAGACACGAGGCGACCACCTCATCTTGAACCCGCAGTGGCCGGAAAGCCTCGGTGCACTGGAGTTCCCGATGCGCTACCGCGGACACAACCTCCAGGTGTCGGTCCACGGCCGGAAGGTGGAGGTCACCGCCGGACCCGGAGACCATCGCCCGATCGAGGTGATGTGCCGCGACCGGACAGCCACATTGCAGCCCGGGTGCACCGTTGCGCTGAGCTGACCTCGCGCGAACCCTGCGCAGAGCCGCTCATCGGGCGTGGCGGCGGGCTCTTCTGCGCAGGAGTTCGTCGCATCCCCACACCACGACCGGAAGCGGCAACAACAGCAGCAGCTGCCACCACTCGGGCACCGCAGTACCGAACACTTCCCGGAGGACCGGCACCGTCACGATCACTGCCGCGAAGCACACCTCGAATACGATGCCCCACAGCAACAGCGGGTTGGTGAACAACCCGATGTCGGCGAGCGAGGCACGCTGCGTGCGGGCCGCCGTGGCGGTGCCTATCTGGCACGCGACTATCGCAAGGAACGTCATGGTGGTCGCCTGCTGCCAGGTGTGGTGCAGCGGACCGGCGCCGACGTCGGCGCCGAGCGACCATCCCCCGGCCACCAGCGTGCCGAGAAACAGTGCCAGCACCAGCACCGTCGAGACACCGCCGAGCACCAACCAGGCACGGACCATCATGGATCGGTCGATGACCGACTGGGCCCGCGTCCTGGGTGCGCGTTCCATGAGTCCCGGCTCCGCGCGTTCACGTCCCAGCGCCAGAGCAGGCACCGTCTCCGTCCCGAGGTCGATCGCCAGAATCTGCATCACCGTCAACGGCAGAGGTATGGCCCCGCCACTCAACGCGTACAGCAGGAACGGCACGACCTCCGGGGTGGTGTGCGCGAAAATGTAGACGATGAACTTGCGGACGTTGTCGTAGACCCTGCGGCCGGCCTCGACGGCAGTGACGATGGTCGCGAAGTTGTCGTCGGTGAGAACCATAGTCGCCGCTTCGCGCGCCACATCGGTACCCGACTTGCCCATCGCGATACCGATGTCGGCGCGGCGCAACGCCGGAGCGTCGTTCACGCCGTCGCCGGTCATGGCCACGATGTATCCGGCACCCTGCAACGCGTCGGTGATCCGCAGCTTGGACTCCGGCGAACTGCGCGCGAAGATCAATTCGCCAGGAGTCGCGAGGACCGCGTCGAGTTCGCGGTCGGACATGCGGTCGACCTCGTCACCCCCGAGCACGGTCAGTCCGCCCCGCCCGATACCGACGCTCTCGCCGACACCTCGGGCGGTCAGCGCGTGATCGCCGGTGACCACGATCAGGCGTATCCCGGCGTCGTGGCATCGCGCGACCGCGTCGGGCACCTCTGCGCGGGGCGGATCGATCATGGCGGCGACACCGAGCAACACCAGGTCGTGTTCGGCGTCGTCGCGTTCGGGCAGCGACCCCGCTTCGGGATCGAGACGGCGTTCGGCAAGCGCGAGGACGCGTCGTCCCTGTCGTGCCCACGAATCGACGACACCCTCGACCTCGAGGCGATCGGCGTCCGTCAGTTCGCGGTCGCCGCCCACGCCGACCGCGATCCGTGTACAGCGGGCGAGCACGACCTCCGGCGCACCTTTGGTGTGCACCCAGGCACCGCCGGGACCGTCATCGACCGTGGACATGCGGCGCAGCACGGAGTCGAACGAGTAGAGCGCCAGGCGACCGGAATGCTCGGCGGGTACGTCGACACCCATCGCCTCGGCCGCACGGAGCAGCGCCAATTCGGTCTGGTCCCCGGTGCCTTGATCGTCACCGGATGTGTCCTTGCGGCGGATCGTCGCATTGCTGCAGCACACCGCAGCCCAGGCGAGGCGAGCCGGCGGCGTGTCGGGTGCCGGGCGCTCCGGCGACCCGTCGAAGTCGAGGACACCGGCAGCAGTCCACATTTCCACCACGCTCATCTCGTTGAGCGTGAGCGTGCCGGTCTTGTCCGTGCAGATCACGCTCGTCGAACCGAGTGTTTCCACCGCGGAGATCCGTTTGACCAGGGCACCCCGCCGGGCGAGGATCCGCACCCCGACCGCCAGGGCGAGCGTGATCGTCGGCAACAGTCCCTCGGGGACGTTCGCGACGAGCAACCCGATCGCGAAATCGGCGGCTTGGGAGAGCGACAAGCCCGCGAAGATGGTGCCCAGCGGAATGAAGGCGATCCCCATCCCGACCGCCACCAGCGCGATGAGCTGCGCCACCCGCTTGACCTGCTTCTCGAGCGGGCTCTCCTCGTGCCCCACTCGCTGCGACAGGGCGGCGATCCGGCCGAGTTCGGTGCGCATGCCCGTCGCGAACACCACCGCGGTGGCCTCGCCCGCCGTGCAGGAGGTTCCACTGAACACCACGTCTCGTGCCCTGATGAGGGGCACATCGGTGCTGCCGGCGTCGACGCGTACCTCGACCGGCGCGGATTCACCGGTCAGTGTCGACGTATCGATGTCCACCGCCCCGGACAACAGCCGAGCATCCGCGGAGATGCGGTCGCCCTCGGAGACGACAACGACATCACCCGGCACCAGCAGGTGCGCTTCGACCTGAGTCTCCTGTCCGTCTCGCAGCACCCGCGCATGCGGCGGCAGGTAGGCCGACAATGCTTCCACGGCTTGTTCGGCGTGACGCTCCTGCACGAAGGCAAATCCTGCGTTGAGGCAGATGACGACGACGATCGCGACGGCCAGCGGCCCCGAACCGGAGACCCAGGCGAGGAGAGCCGCCACCCACAGCAACAGCGCCAGCGGATGGACGAGCTGGCGCAGCAGCTCGCGCCAGGCCGGCTCGCCTTTCTGCCGGACCAGGTCGTTCGCGCCCACCTGGGCCAAACGCCGTTCGGCCTCTCTGGCCGAGAGGCCCTCGGTGCGGGTACGCAGATCCCGCAAGAGGCGGTCGAGCGACTCCTGCGGGTCCGTGACGGAGAAACCTCCGTCCGAGACCGGTGGCGATGTCGGTGGACTCGTCATGAGGGAACCGCCTCTGCGCCGATGCGGTGTCGGTGCTGGGAGTCAGGGCCGCTGAGTGCAGAGTCAACAGGGCGACGGCGTTCCTCGTGGGAGGAACGAGGCACCACTTCGGTATCGATCGCCGTTCACGGTGCGTGCGGGCGGGTGTATCACGCAGCGGGCTACGGCATCGTCGTATCGGTACGGGGCAGTTCGTCGGGGAACCGGAGGCTGCATCCCAGTTCGTCGGCGGACGCGGTGCTCCAGCCGTCCCGGAACCAGGCGACACAGGTGTCGGCGACGAGGCGGACGTCGCGGGAGAACAGATAGCCGTCGGTGCAGTCCTCGAAGTGGCCGTCGAAGTGCCACAGGTCCAGGACCAGCCCGTTCGGGGTGTGGTCTCCGAGCAGCAGGTGCGACAGCTCGATACGTGAGCGGCGGAGCATGAGCACACCGTCGGCGAGCACATGGATCTGCGCGCACACGACCTCGGGGTCGTCCTCGGACGGCACATAGTCGCGCGGGCCGATCTCGAGGACGAATCCGACCGGCCTGCCGGTGAGCGACGCGACGAGCCATTGCGCCATGTCGTCCCACGTCGTGGCACCCGAACCGGCCCCGGGATCCGGCATCTCCCCTCCTACGGTCGCGCGTTGTCGCACGACCAGAATAAGGAAGCGCGCCGACACGGGCGGCGGGTGATGCGGGCTCCGGGCGCCCGTCCGCCTACCCTGTCACGGTGAACGAAACAGGTCGATCCGGCACCCGGACGGTCGAGGACCCGACGGTGCGGCACGGCCGGCTCCGGCTGTTCTCCTTTGCGACCGCCGAGAAACGCACCGAATATCTGTGGGTGCTCCGGGCGTTCGATCATGCCCGCGCCAACTACGTGGTGCTGCTGCACGCAGCCGATGTCGAAGCTGTGCTCGGCCGCATCAGCGGTGACGATCCGGCGGCAGCACTGACCTCGTCGGAGATCGCTCCCCTGCTCGAGCAGTTGCACGCGTGGGGCGTGCTCGAACGCAGCTACGACGGAACCCGCGCAGCCACCCTCGCGGAGTACCGCAACCGGCACTTCGTCTACCAGTTCGGGCAGGAAGGGTTCTATGCCTTCCGTGCCGTCGACGACGTCCTGACCGGTCGCGGGCACGATGTCGCGCTGTCCCGGTTGGCGCTGGCCGATCTCCTCGCCGATCTGACCGAACTCGCCGATGCCAACGACGCCGGGGACGGCGAACTCGTGTACCGGAAACTCAACCGCCTCGATGCGACCCTGTCGGACATGGCGGAGCGGGCCGCGCGGTTCTACCTCGTCCTGGGTGACCTGGTGCGCACCACCGAGATCACACCCGAAGTGTTTCTCACCCACAAAGACGCGCTGCTCTCGCACATGCGGGAGTTCAGTTCCGACCTCGCCCGGTACGCGCCGAAGCTCACCGCCGCCCTCGCGCGGGTCCAGGCCACCGGCGCCGCGCGGCTACCTGCCCTCGCCGCGGCGCACGACGAAAGGGTCCTGCTCTCCTACGAGGAACGCGAAGCCGACTGGCGCCAGCGCTGGCGCGGGCTCGAACACTGGTTCGCGGGCATGGGGTCGGCGCCGAGCGAATCCGAGCGGTTGCGGGAGGGCACGATGAGTGCGATCGCGGCGGTGCTGGCGCTGCTGCGCCGCCTCACCGAGACCCGCCGAGGCGGAGTGAGCCGGGAGTCGCAGTTGCGGCACCTGGCGGGATGGTTCGCTGCCGCGCCCAGCGAGGATGCCGCGCACGCATTGTTCGGGGCGGTGTTCGACCTGGGCCGTCCCCGGCATTTCTCGGTGCCGCATTCCGACGCCGACGTGGTGCCCGCCAACCGGTCGTGGTGGGACGCACCGCCGGTCGAGATCTCCCGCACGCTGGCCGAAACGGGCCGGACACCGTCTGCCGGTGCGCCCGGCCGGGTGCACCGCAACGACGCGGCCGTGCGGCGGTTGCGTGAAGTGCAGTGGGAGAACCAGCGACGCCGTGCCGACGCGGCGCGGTCCCTCGCGTCCGGCGGGGTGCGGGACCGTGAACTCACCGAACCGGAGACCGAGGTGCTGCTCAGCCTCATCGACGCGGCGCTGTCGGCGCGTGTACCGGTGAGCGGACGCGTCTGCGGCGACGGAACGTCCGGTACGCAGCACGGCGTGAAACTCACGTTGCGTCCCAGCACCGAATCGACGGTGGTGCGCACCGCACGCGGACGGTTGTATCTGGACGCTCTCACCGTGGACGTGCAGTGAGAGCACGCACCATCGCGCCGCTCGACCTCGATTCGTACCAGCGCGCGGCCCGCCTGATCCTCACCCACCACCTGGTGACCTCGACGTTCCCCGACCGCACCGCCCTGCCGTTGCTGCGGCGGTGGGCCACCGAATTACGTGACGACCTGCTCGACACACTCGGCTACCGGCTCGAGGTGACCGAAACGACGGCCAGGTTGTTCACCGTGCTGGACCGGCTCGACCCGGGGGCTGGTACCGCCACCCACACCGACCGGCCCTTCGACCGGCGGCGGTATGCCTACCTCGCACTGGCCGTTGCGGCGCTCGGCCGCGCAGGTGGACAGATCAGCCTGTCCGAACTGGCCGGCCACGTAGCCGCCGATGCCTCCCGGATCGACGGAGTGGATCTGGCCACCGACAGGGCGACGGACCGCGACGCCTTCGTCGACGCGGTGGCCTGGCTCGCGGCGCGCGGGGCGATTTCCCTCGCCGACGGTGATGCGGGTGGATGGGCGAGCGATCCCGACAGCGGCGAAGCTCTCTACGACATCGACCGGTCGGTCGTGGCGGCATTGTTCCGTCCGCCGCTGGCCCTGCAGCACCTGAACTCGGTGCGCGGTCTGCTCGCGGACCCGGCCGGCGGCGCCCACGTGTCCGACGGGCGGCGTTCCGCCGAGGCCACGCGACGGGTTCGTCGCGCTCTGATCCAGCGTCCCGTCGTCTACGCGGAGGGACTCGACGACGCCGAAGCAGTGCAGCTCGCGCTGCCGCGCACCACCGCCGACCTGGAAGTGCTCACCGGACTGGTGGCGGAGCGGCGTGCGGAGGGCGTGGCCCTGGTGGACACCTCCGGTCGCCTGTCGGACGTGCGGTTCCCCGGCACCGGCACCGTCGCGCAGGTGGCACTGTTGCTGGCCGGAGAGATCTGCGACCGGGTGCTCGACCCGGATCTGCCTGCACCGGCGCGACTTCCCCTCCCCGCCGACGAACACGACGCTCTCGTCGCGGCGGTGGACGCAGCGATTCCACGCCCGGGGGTGTTCACCGCGTTGGCGGTGACCGGCCCACCCGACCGCGCGCACGGAGACGATCTCGCCGGAGCGCGCGTCCGGCCCGAGCACCCGATGGTCGACGATGCGTGGCTGGCGAGCACCATCCGCGGGCTCGTCGACACCTACGGCCGCACCTTCGCGGCGCAGTGGCAGGCGGATCCGGCGGGCCTCACGGACGCGGCGGTGGCTCTGCTCGCGAAGCTGGACCTCGTCGCCCGGGTGCCCGGTGGCGTGCTCGCGCTGCCCGCGTCGGCGCGGTTCCGGGGCGCGACCGTCAGTGTGCGTAAACGAGATCCGCAGATCGACCTGTTCCCGGACGAGACAAGCGAGACGGAGAGTCATGAGTAGTGCCCGTTTCCGGCCCACCCGCGCCGGAATCATCAATCTGTGGGACTACCGGGATCAAGAGTTCTCGTTCGCGGACGGGCGCCTGGTGCTCCGTGGCCCCAACGGGTCGGGTAAGACCAAGGCCCTCGAGGTGCTGTTCCCGTTCGTGTTCGACGGGCGCATCGAACCGCGCCGGCTCAACCCGTTCGCGGGCGAAGAGCGCACCATGCGCTCGAACCTGCTGTACCAGGGGCAGGACAGCGCGTATTCCTACGTGTGGATGGAGTTCTGCCGCGGCCGGGCCGAGGACCCGGAGGCCGTCACGGTCGGGATCGGCATGCGCGCCACGCGGGGAAACGACAAGGTCACGCGCTGGTATTTCGTCGTCGACGGACGCGTGGGTGTCGACTTCTCGTTGCTCGACACCGAAGACCGGCCGCTGACCCGGAAGCAGCTGATCGAGGAAGTCGGCGCCGACGCGGTCACCGACCGGCCGGTGGAGTACCGGGCGGCCATCGATGCGCGCATGTTCGGGCTGGGGGCGCAGCGATACGACCAATTGATCAACCTGATCCTCACGTTGCGACGCCCGCAGCTGGCGAAGAACCTCGATCCCAAGGGGTTGTCCCAGGCGCTGACCGACGGTCTCCGCCCACTCGACGACCAACTGCTGGTCGAGGCTGCCCGGTCGTTCTCCGACATGGAGGAGGTGGCGCGGACGCTCGAATCGCTGGCCGCCGCCGACGACGCGGCGCAGAGTTTCGTCGCCGTGTACTCGAACTACCTCCGGCAGCAGGCACGCTCGGAGGTCGACCAGGTGGGGATGCGTCTCGCGACGGTCCGGGCCGCAGTCGAGGCGTTGCGCTCTGCCGTCGCCGACAGAGAAGGGGCCGCCGCTGCTCGCGCACAGGCCGAGGAAACCCTCGCCGTGGCCGAGCGCGACCTCGAACAGGCCCGCGCCAATCTCGACGCCCTGCAACGCTCCGGCGCATACGAGGGCAAACAACAACTCGACGACCTCGCGCAGGCGGTCGCGAACCTCGAACGCACCACCGCGGTGCAGGCCGAGCAGGCAGAGCGGGCTCAGAGCGCGGTCGCGCAGCGTGCCGACGAACTCGAGCGGGCCGAGTCCGCCCTCGCCGCAGCACTGTCGACGCGGACCCGCTGCGAGGATGCACTTCACGAGGCCGCCGAAGACGCGGGCATCGACTGGCACGGTGCCGAACATCTCGATCGAACAGATCGGCTCGTCGCCGCGCTCGACGCACACGCGGAAGAACGCGACGCCGACGTGCGGGCGGTGCGGGCGGCCACCGGAAGCGTGGACGCCGCTGCGGCAGCGCGCACGCGTGCGGAGGCCGCGGCGACGCGCAGTCGCGCGCAACGCGAGTCGGCCGCCGCTGCGGTGGACGCGGCGGAAACAGTGGTCGCACTGACGCGAGCGGAGACGGCGGCCGACCTGCGAACATGGTGGACAGAACATGCAGAACGCTATGCGGTAGAGGGTATTTCGCCGGATCTGCTCGACGCATTGGACTCCGCGATCGCGGCCGCCGGGCAGGACGACGCCGCGACACCCGCCTCCGTGCTCGGCATCCACACGGCCCCCGCGCTCGAGGAACTCCGGTTCCGGCGACGCACGCTCACGTCGGAGATCGACGCGCTCGGGGTGCGGATCGCGGAGTTCGACGCCGAGCGGACCGAAGTGGACGCCGAACACGACGACGCTCCCCCGCCGTTCCCGGCGCGGACGGGAAGCCGGGAGTCGCTGCCGGGCGCTCCGTTGTGGCGTCTGGTGCGATTCCGCGACGACGTCACCGCAGCGGACGCAGCCGGAATCGAGGCGGCCCTGCAGGCCGCGAACGTGCTCGACGGGTGGATCTGGGCGGGTACCGGCGAGTTGCCTGCCACCGAGTCGGAACAGTTCCTCGTCGCGGTGCCGGCGCCGCATCGGCCGTCCGGGCCGACGCTGGCCGATGTGCTGGTGCCCGAACCCGATACGGAGGTTCCCGAGCGCGATGTCGCCGCCGTGCTCGAGTCGATCGCGCTGACGTCCACACCGGCCGGCGGGGTCGCAGTGTCGGTGGATGTCAAGGGCGGTTTCCGGCAGGGCACTCAGGTGGGCCGGCACGTCAAGACACACGCCGAGTTCATCGGGGCGACGGCCCGCGCACGCCGGCGACAACGACGGGTCACGGAACTCGAACGTGCGGTCGCCGAAGCACGTTCGACGGCGGAGTCGTTGCGCGAGCAGCATCGCCTCCTCGGGGACCGGCTGACCGGGCTCGACGAGGCCGCCGCCGCGGTGCCCCGCACCGGGTCGGTGCTTGCCGCTTTGCGGAAGGTCACCGAGTGCGCGGGGGCACTGCGGACGTCCACCGAGGCGGCTGCGGCCGCCGACCGCGATCTCGATCAGGCACTGGCGGAATTCGCTACCCGGCAGCAGCACCTGCGCTCGACCGCCGCACGACATCGCGCGCCCCACCTCCCGCAGGAACTCGACAGCCTGGACGCTGCGGTGCGGCACTTCCGCTCGCAGGGACAGGCCCTGCTGCGGGCGTTGCGAGAGCACGCCGCCACCGGCGAGCGGGTACGAGAAGCGCGGGTGCGGCTCGACGAGGCACGCCGCGTCGCCGACGAAGCCGCCGAACAATCGGCCATCTCCGAAGAGTCGTTCACCGCCCAGCGACAGAAACTCGAAACACTGCGCGACGCGCTCGGTGCCGGCGCCGACCGGATCGACGTGCAACTCGAACAGGCTCGGGCCCGGATCGAGTCTGCGAAGACCTCCCAGCGTGCCGCGCGCAAAGCGTATGAAGCGGCCATCGAGCGGATCGGCAAGTCGGAGGCCGCGCATACCGCCGCCGAGGACACCCTGCGTTCGGCGCTGGCGGAATCCCGCGCCGACGCCGAGCGGCTGGCGCCTTTCGCGCGGCCGGACCTGCTGGCGCTCCTCGGGATCGAGCACCCGCACGCGTGGCCCGCGAGCACCGCGGCGTGGCTGGACACCGACCAACTGCTGTACCGGATTCAGCATGCGGAACCCGACGCTGACGTTCCGGTCTTCCCGTCCGAGGTGCAGGCGCTCTTCCGCTCGCTGGCAGCAGCAACGGGCACGGTCACCGCCAGTGAATCGGCTCGCAAGTCCACGCGCACCGCGCTCACCGCTGCCGTGCAGGAGTTCGATACGGAACTCGCGCGTAGTCAGGACTACCGGTTGCAGTGGGATGCACCCGACGGGCTGACCGTGGTGCAGGTGCAGGACGAACAGGGGTACTCGTCGGTCGGGCAGTTCGCGGTGCGCATCGCGCACGCGCGTCGCGAGCAGGAGTTGCTGCTGACCGACTCCGAGCGCCGCATCCTCGAAGATGCCCTGCTGGCGGCTCTGTCCCAGCAGATCCACGAACGCACCGTCGACGCACGAGATCTGATCGCACGCATGGGCGCCGAGATGCGGCAGCGGCACATGTCCTCGGGTAACACGATCGGCGTGCACTGGGTGCTCGCGGACGATCTGGACGACCCGGCGCGCGCGGTCTGCAAACTGCTCGACCGCGACGCTGCGGCGCTGTCGGCGGACGACCTCGCCGGCATCCGGGCGCACTTCGCATCCCGGATCCGTGCGGAACGAGCCGCGCATCCGGAGCGCTCCTACCCGGAAATCCTGGCCACGACCCTCGATTACCGCCGTTGGCGGGTGTTCTCGTTCAGTCTCATCGGCGCGGACGGGAGCGACGACAAACTCACACCTGCGCGGCATTCGGCGTTGTCGGGCGGTGAGCAGTCGGTGTCGCTGCATCTGCCGTTGTTCGCGGCGGCGCACGTGATGCTCGATTCCGCGGATCCGCATGCGCCGCGGTTGCTGGCGTTGGACGAAGCGTTCGCGGGCGTCGACGACACAGGGCGAAGCGAGTTGCTCAGTCTGTGTGTGCAGTTCGACCTGGACTTGTTCATGACCGGATTCGACCTGTGGATCACGTACGCCGGTGTTCCCGGTTGCGCGCACTACGACCTGTCGCATTCGGTCGCCGAGCACACCGTTGCCGCGACGCTGCTGGTGTGGTCGGGCGGGGAACTGCTGGCTGAGCACGACGGCTCGGACCTCGCAATTGCGTTGGGATCCCCCGGTACCCGGAAGGTGGCGCAGCCGGTGGAGGGGTCACTCGAATTCGTCTAGCCACGTGCAGGCGGCGGGCCCGGTTCCACAGTCACCGCACGGAGATCGGATCGCCCCTGGTACAGCAGGCCCAGCGAACCGATCTCCGTGCGGCGAGTGCGAATTCGGCGACCGAAGTAGGTACGCAATTAGTTTCGCGAACATCGCAAATGTGCCGGCGTGGATTCCACGATTCACTACCGAAGCCGGCTCATTATCCGAAACCCCGTCCGGGCCAAAGAAAACCCCGGCAATTTTCGCCGATTGTGTAATGAACATCGAATTTCCCACGATGATCGGGGCATGACACACCCGCACGGATCGGTCTCCGCAATACCCACCGGCCTCGTCGGGGCATCACCGAACACCCGCTCTCCTATTCCGGATCGAATCTCACCGAACCGAAAGGAAACACCATGCGCGTCTCCACACGGCTTTCGATTCTGACCGGTACGGCGCTCGCCGCCGCCGGTGTGGCGGTAGCGGGAGCGCCCGCCGCCGCAGCCGACCCAATCGGCCCCACGCTGACCTCTGCTCCGATCTCCGTTTACCAAATTCCCGCTGTCGGCGTGCAGATCACCGGACTCGGACTTCCGGATCTGCTCTTCTCCTCTGTGAACGCCTCGTCTCCCGGAAAGGGCCGGACGACCTTCACCCTGCCCGTGAGCGACGCCCCGTGCTGGACCAGCGCTGCGCTCACGCTCGTCCGCATCAACTATGTGAATCTGGCGAACGGCACCAGCGGCTCCACGAGCTTGCGGCCCTGCACGCCATACGGTTCACTGCCCGATGCGCCCACGGTCGACACCGGATCGGGACCCGTCGCCATCACCGTCGCCATCGTCGGGGCCGAGGGCTACCCCAATGCCGGACAACCGTCGCTCCCCGGTATCGGAGGTTTCGTCGCTCCCTGACTCTCCCCGGCGGCATGAGCACGTCCGATCCGCGCATTCGTCCCGGGTCTATACAGTGGCCCTGCAACGGTGTGATGCGCCGCGTCGTGTCCCCGGACTGTTTCCGGTCCGGGGCACGAGGGTGCCGGGGGTCGGTCGAGCAGGGGAATGGAGTCGGCGGGAGTGCGAGCAACCACGGTCAAGTTCGCTCGCGAGCGGTTGGGTGCGCTGGTGCGCGAAGTCAACGACGACACCGTCGCGGTCGAGATTACCGGGAAACACCATGAGGCAGTGCTGATCTCGAAGAAGCGATATCTCGCGCTGCAGGAGGCCACGTTTCTCCTCCGCTCACCCGAACTCATGGACAGTCTCCGCAAGGAGATGGCGCGTTCGCTTCTCGAAGAACACTCGACCACCGCGCCGGACGGCGCCACCGACAAGGCCGAGAAACCGAAAACACCCGCCCGGCGTCCGCCACGCGCGCGCTCCCGCAAGCAGCGGAAGAAGAAGCGGAAGAAAGCCGACTAGCGCCGACACGTCCTACGGGTTGTTCAGCCGGGCGCGATAACCGAAGAACACCACCGAGACCAGTCCTGCAGCGATCATCGAGCCGCCCACAGTCGTGGGAATGTCCGGACGAAAAGCGACGACCACGCCACCTATCGCGAGCACCGCTCCGAATGTTGCCAGCCAGATCGCGATCGCGGCGGCACGCCCTCGTGCTGCCCGGGCCGTGTCGTCATGATCGTTCGCCATCGTTCACCGCAATCAGGGTTGTTCGCCGGACGACCCGAGCAACTCGAACGGGTCACGGCACAGGATCGCAGGTTGTGTCGAGCAATGCACCCCTCGAGGGTTACCGGCGCGGTTCGTATCGCATTGCCACGGTGCCCGCACCGAATTCGTGCCGGTCCAGGAAGCGCAATTCGAGGGGCTTCGACAACCCCGCGAACAACGTCGGTCCGTGGCCGGCGACCCTGGGCTGCACCACGAACTCGTACTCGTCGATCAGCCCCAGTTCGGCCAACGCCAGCGGGAGTCGCACGCCTCCGACGAACAGACCGTTGGGCGCTTCCTGCTTGAGTTTCCGCACCGCCTCGGCCAGGTCCCCCTGTACGAGTTCCGCGTTCCAGTCGACACTCGGGAGCGTGCTCGACACGACGTACTTCTTCGCTGCGTCGATCGTCCGGGCGAACGGGTCCGTCCATTCGGGATTCTCTGCCGACGACGGCGACAATCGCCACGCCGACTCCATGAGTTCGTACGTCACGCGGCCGAAGAGCAGCGCGTCGGCCCGCTCGAGGTTCGCGGTGTGGTGGCGGTGCAACCCCTGCAACTCTTCCTCCGCAGGCACCGCGCGATGATCGCAGCATCCGTCCAGAGTGATGTTGATGGAGTACCGGAGTAGTCCCATCGGCCGAGAATACGTGAGGAGCAAGTTCCGTTCCGGCGCTTCGGCTGCACCGATACAAGAAGATGCCGAGTGTGCGATGAGTATGCCTACCCGCCGCGGTCTACTTCTTCGACCGAGGAACTACGACGGGGAGGTGGGGGCATGGGCCTCATCGAGATCGAACTGTTCACCACGCTCGACCTCGTCGGGCAAGCGCCCGGCGGCCCCGAGGAGGACCCGGAAGGATTCCCGTTCGGCGGCTGGCAGGCACCCCTGCTCGACGCGGTGACCGGAGCGCAGATCGGTGCCGCGTACGAGGGCACGGACGCACTCCTTCTCGGTCGTCGAACCTATGACGTGTTCGCCGCATACTGGCCCCACCAGAAAGGCGGTGAGGACAGCGAGATCGCCACCTTGTTCAATTCGGTTCCGAAGTATGTGGCTTCCCGCGGCAACCCCGACCTGTCGTGGGCGGGGTCCACGAAGCTTGGGCCCGATCTGGTCGCCGCGGTGCGCGAGGTCCGCGACCGGCACGAGCACATCAAGGTCGTCGGAAGCCTGAATCTGGTGCAGACCCTCCTGCGCGAAAAACTCTACGACCGCCTCGACCTCTGGGTGCACCCGATCGTGCTGGGGGTCGGGAAGAAGCTGTTCGACGGCGGCGGGGTGCCCACGAACCTCACCCTCCTCGCGCCACCGGTCGCCGATCCGAAGGGCACCGTCTATCTGCGCTACGAACTCGCCGACGGCACACCGGAAACCGGCGACATGAGCGCACCCGATCGCGGGGTGGAGCGCGGAGCCTGACACCCGTACGCGCCCCGGCCCGTGAGTTTCGGGGTGCTCACGGTTCGGCGACCGTCAGCACTCCGGATTCGTCCACCACATCCAGCGACAACGTGCGGTATCCCTCGGTGTCGAACAGAACGGTGACGCGGTCGTGTTGGGCACTCAGCACCACGCCCCGGCCCCAGTGCTCATGGACGACGGGCGTCTCCGGCGAGAGCGGTTCGCCGGCGATGGTCGATCCGGCGTCCGGTGCAAGGTCCGGCACGACCCCGGCCACGCAGTTGTCACACGTACCGCAGGGGTCGGGGATTGTCTCGCCGAAGTAGCCCAGCAGGAATTGCCGACGGCAACCACGTGTCTCCGCGTAGCCACGCATCATCTCGACACGTGACCGGTCGAAGCGTTCGCCGGCTTCCGCGGCGTCCCTCGCACGCTCGAGTGCCCGGCGCGCAGTGAGATCGGCAGCGATGAACCCACGGCGACCTCCGACGATCACACCGGCCCGCTCCAGGAGGTTCGCCGCGTTCGCGAGCCGCCGCCCTCGGTCACCGAGTTCCTCGCGTATCCGTCCGAGCCGCACAGGGCCCGATGCGCGAACCACGGCGAACACCCGCGAGATCAAGTCGTCGTCCGGCGAGTGCGTGGTGAAGAAGGTGGCGAGGGAAAGATCCTCCGTCCGGTAGAACATCGAGACGGTCGCTCGCTCCCCGTCCCGGCCCGCACGTCCGATCTGCTGGTAGTAGGAGTCGATCGAGTCGGGCACGGACGCGTGGACGACGAACCGAACGTCAGGCTTGTCGATCCCCATGCCGAACGCAGAGGTCGCCACCACCACCTCGCAGGTGCCGTCGAGGAATCGTTCGTGCACGTCGTGGCGCTGCTGCGCGGGCATGCCGGCGTGATAGGCACAGGCGCGGATGCCGCGTTCGGCGAGACTCTCCGCGTAGCGCTCGGTGTCCTTGCGCGTAGCCGCGTACACGATGCCTGGCCCCTCGAGGGACACCACCTCGTCGATGACCGCGCGACGTTTCTCCGCGTCCTCGATGTGGCGGTGCACCGCGATATCGAGGTTCGGTCTGTCGAATCCGCCGGCCACCACGACCGGGTCGCGCAAGCGCAGCGCACCGACGATGTCGTCGCGGACCGGGGGCGAGGCCGTGGCGGTGAGGGCCGCCACGGGCGGTCGTCCGAGACGCTCGAGCGCATCGGCGAGCCGCAGATAGTCCGGCCGGAAGTCGCTGCCCCACACGGAGACACAGTGCGCTTCGTCGACCACCATCAGTGCGACGCGCACGTCGCCGAGGCGCTCGATCACCTCGTCCTTCGCGAGTTGCTCGGGCGAGACGAAGACGTAACCCGCTTCGTGCCGGCTCACCGCCTGCCAGTTGGCCTCGTTCTCCGCCGCACGTTGCTTGGAATTGATCGCCATTGCCTTCGGGGCACTCGTGGAGTCCAGGAAGGCGATCTGATCGTTCTGCAACGCGATCAGCGGAGACACGATCACGGTCACTCCCGGAAGCAGCAACGACGGGATCTGGTAGATCGCGGACTTGCCGTAACCCGTGGCCAGCACCGCGAGAACATCACGACCGTCGAGGAGCGGCACCATCGCGTCGAGTTGTTCGGGGTGCAGTGTCTGCCATCCGAACACGCGCCGGGCGGCGTCCTCCAACCTGTCGCGGGGATCGCTCGTCGAAGAGGAGTTCACGGACACGAAGGCTCCTGTCTGCGGGGTAGGGGCTGTCCACGGGATGGGGCAAACCCGGCCTACCCCGAGCACCCCGGCGCAAACGGCCGTCTTCGGAGAATCGCAGTCGTTCGAGGACGCGGTTCAGGGGTACCCGACCGCATCACACGTGCACAGCACGTCACGACTCGAGGAGGAAGTCATGGCTGGAACTCGTCCGTTGGCGCTGGTGACCGGCGCTTCGCGAGGTATCGGATTCGAGCTGGCGAATCTGTTTGCCGAGAACGGTTACGACCTGATGGTCGCCGCCTCGTCGGAAGCGATCCACGACGCCGCCGGCGAATTGCGGGGGCGGGGCGTCTCGGTGAACCCGGTCCAGGTCGATCTGCGCACCGAGGACGGTGTGCGCGCGCTCTACGAAGCGGTCGTCGCCGATGGGCGGCCGCTGTCGGCCGCAGCACTCAACGCGGGGGCCGGGGTTGGGGGCGCCTTCGTGGATGCGGATGTCGAGGATCTGCTGTCGGTGGTCGACCTGGACGTGCGCTCGACGGTGCATCTCGCGCGTCTGGTGCTCGCCGACATGGTGCGAGCCGGGTCGGGTCGTGTTCTGATCACCTCGTCGCTGGTGTCGAAGATGCCCGGTCCGTACCAGGCGGTGTACAACGCGTCGAAAGCATTCGTGCAGTCCTTCGCGGAGGGAGTGCGCAACGAACTGCGCGACAGCGGTGTGACCGTCACGGCGATGTTGCCCGGAGCCACCGACACCCAATTCTTCGCGCGCGCGGGTCTGCTCGACACCGTGATGGGCAAGGCTCCCAAGGATGACCCCTCCGTCGTCGCGAAAGACGGGTACGAGGCGCTGATGAGAGGCGACCGAATCGTGGTCGCGGGATCGCTGCTGACAAAGTCGCTCGCAGCACTCACTACCGTGACACCGAAGCCGGTGACCACCGCCCTGAACCGCGTCATCGCGAAACCCCGCTGACACGGCATCTCGGGCGACGGTATTCCGGGTGCCCGCCAACTCAGCGGAACGCGTCGGCCGCGGCCTGAACCTGTGCGACGTGTGCGCGCCATCGGGCGCCGTTCGTGTAAGGGAGGCTGTCGACACGTTCCGACAATCCCGCGGATCCGTCGATGGTCTCCCTGACGATGTCGGCATGTCCGGCATGCCGCGCAGTCTCGATGATCATGCGCATCAGAGCCTGGTGCAAGGTGATACGTGCATCCCTCCACCATGGGACGCGCCCGGTCGAATCCAGGTCGCATTCGTCGAAAGTCTGCGCGGCGTGTTCCCAGGAGCGACGGTAGAGGTCGTCGACGATGAACTGCTTCGACTCGGCGGGCGTCGCCCACATGTCGGCGTTCTCCGGAGCGTCGGGATGTAACCACGGAAAGTCCACGGGAGGCCGTCGTGCGAATGCCTCACCGAAATAGCCGAATTCGCAACTCGCCAAATGCTTTACCAGTCCAAGCAGGTTCGTGCCCGTCGGCGTCAGCGGACGGCGGAGGTCGTACTCCGACAGGCCTTCCAGTTTCCACAGAACCGATTCACGGAGGCTCTGGAGTTGGTAGATCAGGTCGGACTTGTAGGTCGTCGCCTCGGTCACAGAGGGAGTGTATCGGCCTATGCTGACGCGATGTTCTTTCTCTTCGGCTACGGCACCAAACGGCAGTACCTCGGCGAGGGGCACACTCGCACGTGCCCGCGCTGCCACAACACAACCCAGTGGCGAAGGCTGCGCGTGTACAAGCAGTTCACACTGTTCTTCATCCCGGTCGCGCGGTGGAATCGCCGGGAGTTCGAGGAATGCGGGATCTGCGGCACCGTCGTCGAAAGCTGACCGCCGTGAGCCCCGAAAGCTGCCGTATCAGGTCCCGCAGAAGGTCTGAAAAGACTCGGTGAACTGCCGTGGCGCGGGACCGGCGTAGTCCGACCATTCGTCGCGCCGGCCGAACGGATGCGTCACGACCTCGAGCAACGTCGTGAAGGGCGAGAGGTCTCCGTCGGTGGCGGCGCGGAGAGCAGCATCGACCTGGTGATTTCGGGGTATGTAGAGCGGATTGACCTCGTCCATCGCGTCCGCGGTCGCCGCCGGTCCCCTGCCCTGTTGCGCCAGGACCTCGTTCCAGCGTTCCAGCCAGGGGCCGATAGCCGTCCGGGGCAGGAGGCCGTCGAGAGAGGCGGAGTGCCCGCGCAGTTCCTCGGCGAGAGCACGGAAGGTCCCCGTCCAGTCGGCGCCCGATTCTTCCATCAACGACAGCAGATCGTCGACCAGCGCTCGGTCGATGTGGGTGCCGGCGACGCCGATTTTCGCGGCGATTCCCGTCGTGTAGTGGGCGTCGTAACGCTCGTCGAAGGTGTCGAGCACGCCCGTCGCGGCGGTAATCGCATCGTCCGGGGTGGGCGCCATCAAGGGCAGCAGCGTTTCGGCGAACCTCGCCAGATTCCATTTCAGGACTGCGGGCTGGTTACCGAACGCGTAGCGGCCCCCATGATCGATCGAACTGAACACCGCGGCCGGGTCGAACGCGTCGAGAAAAGCGCACGGACCGTAATCGATGGTCTCCCCGGAGATGGTCGTGTTGTCGGTGTTCATCACTCCGTGCACGAAACCGGTGAGCATCCACTTCGCCACCAGTGACGCCTGCGCCTCGACCACAGCCTCGAAAAACCGCAGATAGCGGTTGCCGTCACCCGTCGCGGGCAGTTCGGTGAGCTCCGGATAATGGCGGCCGATCGCGTACTCGGCAAGGCGCGGCAGCACCTCGCCCCGACGCGCCGCGAACTCGAAGGTCCCGACCCTGAGGTGGCTCGCGGCGATCCGGGCGAGCACAGCCCCGGGCTCGAGTCCGTTTCGGGGCACGTGTGTGCCGGTGGCAACCACAGAGAGAGCTCGCGTCGTGGGAATGCCGAGCGCGTACATCGCCTCGCTGACCAGGTACTCGCGCAGCATCGGGCCGACGACGGCGAACCCGTCACCGCCGCGGGAGAACGGAGTCGGCCCCGAGCCCTTGAGATGCAGATCGACTCGCCGCCCGCCTTGGCCCGCGAGTTCACCGAGCAGCAGGGCGCGTCCATCTCCGAGGAGCGGGGCATAGCCGCCGAACTGGTGACCCGCATATGCCATCGCCACCGGCGCGGCTCTGTCGGGAACAGCCGATCCGGACAGCACACCGACGCCCTCTTCGCTGCGCAGCACCACGGCGTCGAGCCGAAGTTCGGCTGCCAGTTGCTCGTTGAGCACAAGCAGTGCGGGGTCAGGAGCCTGTGCACCCTTCCACGGCACCGTGAGGTCGCCGAACTCGTCAGCGAAGGTGCTCGCGAGACCGGGCACCGCCGTGCTCGCGCCGCTGAGGGTGAAATCCGGGTTCGCAGCCATCTTCCGAGAGTAACCATTACTCGACGAGCCAACCGGGAGGGTCGGTTCGGGTAGCTGTGCGCACTCAGCAGATACATTCTCGGCTGCCGCGTCGCCGGGACGCTGCTGCGTCCCCGAATCCCGGATCCGTGGAGAGGGAGACGCCTTTTCATCGCGATGCTGCCTCCGGGGTCGTGTCCGAAGCAGCTCGGTGGGATGACCGCCGAGCCAACGTGGTAACGGCTCTTTCGGCCGGGGCGACGTAGGTGGTATGTCGAACACTGCGCGTCTGGCGGTAATCGCCTGCGTTTGTGCCGTACTTGCGGGTTGCGGTGCCGACGACGCCGCGAATCCGCCGCAACCGGCCACTTCGCGCACCACGAGCGTCGACGTCGCCACAACGGTCGATCCCCCGCCGCCGTCGGCCCCGCCGGCCACCTCCACTCCGGTGTGGGACACGGCCGAACCGTCGACGCAGGTGCCGGCGCCCGCATCGGAACCACCGGTGTCCGACACGGAGGCCTACATCGTCGATTGTCAGACCGGTCTCGGCCCGATCGAAACCTATTGGTCGGACGGCACCGTCACCGGATACACCGACTACTGCCAGTCGGTACACGACCGTGTGCTCGAAGGTGAACGCGCCGCGAATGCGCCGGTCTGCGACGGAATCGTGTGCCGATACCCGTCGGGTGAGATCGCACCCGACCCCAACGCTGTGCCCGACGACCGCTGCACGAATCAGATCAACTATGCGGGCGATCCTCGTTCCAACGCCGAAATCAACTCGATCGGCGAGCAGACGGGCCAGTGTCCCGCACCGATCTCCTGATACTTCCTCCCAGCTCTCGGTCCACTCACCGGCGAACCGTCAGGGGACGACCGGGCCGTCCGAACCACGTGTCCGCACCACCTCCGCGTTCGGCTCCCCGTGCGCAGCCACCTCGCGCGCACACCGACAGGGCTCTTACATGGGGCGGGCGCGGGGTCGCGCGCCGTTCAGGAACAACTCCGTGATCCGCCGTGCATTGTCGGCTCCTCCGGCCAAGTCCGTCGCGCGGGCCAGATGGAGGAACGCATTCATCAGGAACTGCGGGTCGCCGGTGAGTTCGTCTCCGGCCACGGCCCCCTCGAACAGTACGACCACGGGACTGAGCACCTCGCGGACGTAGAGCGCGGAGATCTCGTCGCGAGTCGTGTCGCTCACCTGGTCGAGGGCATCGTAGATGCGCTGTTCGAACGAGATGGAGGACCCGTGGTCTTCCGAACAGGCGACCGCGAGTGCGGTCAGACGGTCGTCCAGAGATCCCTCGGTGTCGACTGCCTTCCGGATACGGAGGTGCAGGTTGCCGATGAATTCGCGGGCGACCGCCCGATACAGGTCTTGCTTCCCACCGGGGAAGTGATGGTAGATCGACGGCTTCCTGATTCCGACGGTGCCGGCCACGCCGACGAGGGAGATCCCGGCGTAGCCGGTGCCGGCAAGCTGGTCGGCGAAAGCGGCCATGATCTGCGTGCGGGTGTCGGTTCCGTCGGTCATCGGTTCCTCCGAGCGCCGTAGGACTTGGCCAGGTCGGCTATTTCGAGTGCAAGGGAACTGCGCATGCACATCAGCCTACCTACCGGACGGTAGGCTAGCAACAAGACGGCGCCGCCACCGTCCTGGCCGGTCCCCGAAAAACACCCGGACCAACGAACCCGCACGGGTGCGTCGAATGCGTCCGGCAACGCACCTGCGAAGATCAACCGCAGGTCACGGCCCCCTTCACGCCGCTGTGTCCTCGGGCACGAAAAGGTCACGGCCGCCCCATGGAAAGCGGCTTCCGCACCCAATTCCGGGCAGGGCGGGGAGGCAGCACCAAGCGCGTCGAGGCGCAGTCTGCGAACGAACCGAACCGGGCGCTCGGACGTCGATGGGCTCCTACCGAATTATGTTGCGGCAGAACGGATTAGGATCGAAAGCGCGGTCTGCCCAGGAGCGCCCAACACGACGGGTTCGGCGTTGCGGCGGCAACCTCGAGCGGCCGCTCCGGGCGGTTCCGGCGGCGACGAATCGCGGTCGGCTGCGACGGCTGTCACGTCCCCGGGGCTGAAATGGCCTTCGGCACGATGCCTTGAAACGCGCCCTAGCTGCGGCGTTACCTGGTTGTGACATAAAAACCGCTGGAACGGAATTTAAACATCTCCTTTCGGTAACGCCAGCGGTCCCGTTTTGAAAGGGCCGAGCCCCAGCTTTCGGCCGAATCTTGGAGCACGACTCATGCCTGTTTCACCCTCGCGCCGTATCAAGTGCGCCATCGCCGCCACTGCCGTCATCACCGCCGGCGTCGGATTCGGTACCGCCACCGCCAACGCCAATCCGGTCACCTCTGCGGCCACCCGCTACCAGGAGCCCGGCAACCTGCTCAAGACGCTCGACATCGACGCGCTCACCGGCTCGGGATGGTCGAAGGTGGACAACACCACCGTCGAACCCGAGGAATCCTCCGAGGAAACCGAGCAAGCGGTCGAGCCTGTGGCCGAGCCCGCCCTGGCTCCTCCGCCGCCTGTGGTCACCCCCGACGAGCTGGCGCGCATCGTGCCGGGCGTCCCGCCCGAGAAGATCGGCGAAATCATCGCCCCGTTGAACGATGCGATGGTTCGCCACGGTATCGACAACCCGGTTCGTCAGGCGGCGTTCATCGCGCAGCTCGCCGTCGAGTCCGATTCGTTCCGCACGTTCGAGGAGTACGCATCCGGTCGCGCCTACGAGGGCCGCGCCGACCTCGGTAATACCCAGCCGGGAGACGGCGAGCGGTACAAGGGCCGCGGCGCCATCCAGGTCACGGGTCGCCACAACTACCAGAAGCTGAGTGAGCACACCGGGGTGGACTTCGTTTCGCACCCCGAACTGCTGGCCACCGGGGAAAACGCTTTCACCACCGCTGCCTGGTACTGGACCTCGCGCAATCTCAACGAGGTCGCGGACACGGCCGGAATCGTTCGGGTCTCCGAACTGGTCAACGGCGGTCACCACGCCCTGCAGCGGCGGGTCGCCGACTTCGAGCGCGGCCTGAACGTGCTGCTGCAGCCGTAACCTCACAGGACTCCCGGTCCTGGACCACCCGGCCGATCCGGCCCGCCCTTTCGCAGGGCGGGCCGGATCGTTTTCGTCGGGCCTAGACCGCTACGTCGAAGATCTGCCCGATTGCGTACGTCACCACCATTGCCAGTGCGCCCCCGAGCACGACGCGCACCACGGCTCGTCCGCGCCGGGCTCCCCCGAGCCACGCACTCGTCGACCCGGTGATCGCCAGCGCGACGAGCACGGACGCGAACGTCACCGGAATCCGCACCCCGTCCGGCGCGAGCACGATGACCAGCAGCGGCACGAGCGCCCCGAGCGTGAACGACACCGCCGACGACAGCGCGGCGAGCCACGGATTGGCCAGTTCGGTCGGGTCGATCCTCAGTTCCACCTGCGCGTGCGCAGCGAGCGGATCCCGGGCGGTCATCTCCTCGGCCGCGGTCCGGGCCGTGCTCTCCGAGAGCCCCCAACTCTCGAGCAGATCCTCCAGCTCGGCCAGTTCGGCTTCCGGCATCACCTCGAGCTCGCGCCGTTCCGCGACCAATGCGGCCTGTTCGGTGTCGCGCTGAGTGCTCACCGAGACGTATTCACCGAGTGCCATCGACACGGCTCCCGCCGCGAGACCGGCGACACCGGCGGTCAGAATGGTCTGTTCCGTCGTCGTAGCTGCCGCGACGCCGACGACCAGTCCTGCGGTCGAGACGATGCCGTCGTTCGCGCCCAGTACACCTGCGCGCAGCCAGTTGAGTTTGCCCGCCAAGGAGCCGCCGTGGGGTTCTGCGCCCTTGTGGCCTCCCGGCTCGCCCCCCTGCGACCGTGGTTCGGGCAACGACATGCCGTCAAGCTAACACCGTCCCGGGCCGAAGGATGAGCATTCGCTCTCCGTAAGCACCTCCTGCCGGCTCGTAGTGTGTGACGGTTGCGGGAGAGATCGCCGGCTCACCCGCCGAAGGCCACGCCCCGGCCCCTGTCTCGGACAATGCGGCGCGAGAGGACTGCGGCGCGAGAGGACTGCGGCGCGAGAGGAGACTGCCATGGCCAGCACCCGTATCGCGGTTACCGGATCCACCGGCAACATCGGCCGCGCTGTCGCCGCCCACCTCGACGAGACCGGGACCCACATGCGTCTGGTGGTACGCGATCCTGCGCGCGCGCCGACCGGAGCCCGCGACGTCGTGCAGGCGTCCTACGGCGACCTCCAGGCCGCGACCGCCGCGTTACGCGGGGCGGAGGTGCTGTTCATGGTCTCGGCATCCGAGAGCGCGGACCGTCTCACACAGCACCGCACCTTCGTCGACGCCGCGGCTGCCGCCGGGGTGCGGCACGTGGTCTACACGTCGTATCTCGGGGCCGCCCCCGACGCGACCTTCACGCTCGCCCGCGACCATTGGGCCACCGAGCAGTACCTGCGCGAGTCCGGGATGGCATGGACATTTCTGCGGGACTCCCTCTACCTCGACTTCCTGCCCACGCTCGCAGACGAGGACGGAGTGATTCGCGGCCCGGCCGGGGACGGCCGGGTGGGCGCTGTGGCACGAGCGGACATCGCGCGCAGCGCCGCCGCCGTGCTCGCGGGGGTCGATGCTCATGCCGGCCGGACCTATGACCTGACCGGTCCGGGAGCGATGACGCTGAGCGAGGTCGCGCGCACGATCACCGACGTGACGGGGCGGGCGACCACGTACGAGGAGGAAACGGTCGAGCAGGCGTACGCCTCGCGTCGCAAGTACAAGGCCCCCGCGTGGCAACTCGACGCGTGGGTCTCGACGTACACGGCGATCGCCGCCGGTGAGCTCGCCGCGGTGACCGACGCGGTCCAGCAACTGACCGGCGCTGCGCCGCTGAGTCTCGCCGAACTCCTGGCCCCGGGTTCACACCAGGCCTAGGGAACCGGCCATGAGCGGCGAACCCGGCACACTGTGGACGATCGGGCACTGGACATGCCCACCCGCCGTCCTGCTCGACACGCTTGCGACCGCAGACATCGACCTGGTGGCCGACGTACGCAAGATGCCCGGTTCGCGCCGCAGTCCGCACGTCGACGCCGACGCGATGGCGTCATGGCTCGGCGAAGCCGAGATCGGATACCTGCACCTGACCGAACTCGGTGGCCGGCGACCGAAGCAGAAGGACATCGACCCGCAGATCAACGCCGGGTGGAGAAACACGAGTTTCAAGAACTACGCCGACTACACGCTCACCCCCGCGTTCGAGACGGGGCTGGCGCATCTGAGCGACCTCGCCCACGACCACCGCGTCGCGATCATGTGCGCCGAGCCCATGCCGTGGCGTTGCCACCGCCTTCTGATCGCCAACACCTTGACCGCGCGGGGATGGACGGTGGTGCACCTGATGACCGGCGCGGCACCGAGGCACCACGTCCTCGGCGGGTGGGGGGCTGTACCGAAGGTCGGTGCCGACGGTGTCGTGACGTACCCCGACGCGGCGCGCGACCCCGACACTGGGTGAGACCCCGACACTGCGCTCGCACGGACCGGCGTGAAAACGACGAGCACCGGAACGCGCCGATCCCTGATGGAACGCGACCGTCGTTGACAGACTTGTTCTGCCTCCAACCTTCGAAGGGAAGCCGGATGAGCGTCGTCAACCTCGGGAAGCAACACCCCGCCGCATACAAGCAACTGGTGAGTCTCAACGAGCAGGCCGAAGAAGCAGTCCGGCAGGCCGAGCTGGACCCGTTGCTCGCAGAACTGGTCAAGATCCGGATTTCACAGATCAACGGGTGCGCGTTCTGTCTGCGCATGCACACCCGCGACGCCGTCGAGAAGGGCGAGACCGGCGACCGGCTGGCGGTGGTGGCCGCGTGGTGGGAGTCGCAGTACTTCACATCCCAGGAGCGCGCGGCCCTCGCGCTGGCCGAACAGGTCACGCGGTTGCCGGTGCCGGACGCACACACCTGGGACGACGGGTCGCTCACGCCCGCGCAGGCGTCCGCAGTCGGCTGGCTCGCGGTCGTGATGAACGCGTGGAACCGGGTGGCGATCACCAGCGGTTATCCCGTCGGACCCTGAGCGTCCGGGTCCTGGCCGCTACGGACGGACAGCGGCCTCGACGTCCCGCACGAACCGGGTGGTCGCGTCGGCGAGTTCCGCGGGATGCGAACGAGGTGACCAGTGGCCCGCATCCAGCGGGTGCACGCGCAGATCGGTCACCCATCTGTCGGTGTCTTCGTACCCGACCGGCCGCACCGCCCGGTCCCGCAGATTCAGGACCAGCTGGACGGGAACCTCGGTCCGTCGCTCGCGCGGACCGGCGAGCCGCCGGCGCAGATTGGCGCGATACAACTTCAGTCCGTGCGCCATGTCGTCGGGCAGGGTCGGCGCGACCGGCCCGATCGCCGCCGGGTCCGTCCGGTCGAAGAATCCGACGAAGGCAGGCCAGCGCCGGGCGAACCCTGCCCGCAGCACGAGCGCCGGCACTCCGGGGATCTGGAACATCAGGGTGTAGGACGAGGCCAGCGCCTGCTCGCCGGGTCCGAGGAGCCGCAACTCCCCTGCCCGCCGGCGCATCCACAGGCCCAGATGGTCCAGGTTCGGCCCCGATACCGAGGTGTACGACGCGATCCGTCCGGTGGCGATCGGCTCGCACACGGCTTCCCAGCACAGGACCGCACCCCAGTCGTGACCGAGCAGGTGGACCGGTTCGTCCGGGCTGACCGCGTCGATCACCGCGAACAGGTCGGCGGCGAGGTGCTCGAGCCGGTAGTCCTCCACCGCATCGGGGACGGTGGACTTCCCGGCGCCGCGATTGTCGAAGCGCACGATCCGGAAGGTGTCGGCGAGCAGCGGCGTCACCCGATCCCATAGAGCGTGCGTATCGGGCCAGCCGTGGACGAGGACGAGAGTCGGCCCGTCCGGGTTGCCTTCCTCCACGACGTGGAGCCGGGTCGGTCCGTTGGTGACGACACGACTGTTCATGTTCTCCCCCGATGTCGCGCAGCACTGGAAGTACGCATGGCGCCCAGATTAACGTGACGCGGAGTAATAAGTAACCTCGAGCGTTCGGCGCCTACGGGTTCATACGTGGGAAGCCGGTCCCGGGACGTGCCCGTCCTGCCGCGGACGCAGCATGCGCCAGGCGACGAGCGCGGACACGACCATCAGCGCGGCTCCGATCGCCGACGTGATCGTCACCCCACTGTCGAACGCGGATCCGGCGGCGGCCAGGAGGGCGTCGGCCTGCACCGCGGGCAGTGTCTCGGCCACTGCGTGCGCGCCGCCGAGCGTCTGTTGCGCGGCCGCCGCCTGCGCCGCATCGATCCCGGCCGGGACGGTGAAGTGGGACGTGTACGACGCCGTGAGAATCGAGCCGAGTACGGCGGTTCCGAGCACGGCACCCATCTCGTACGCGGTTTCCGACACCGCCGAGGCCGCGCCGGCCTTCGTCGGAGGCACGCTCGAGACGATCAGGTCGTTCGAAAGCGTCTCCGCCGCACCGATGCCCGCACCGAGCACGGCGAACGCGACGATGATCGGTGTGACGGCAGACGGCGAGGCCGTCAGGAACACGAGCCCGTAACCGATTGCGGACAGCAGAAGGGCCGCAACGATGATCGTCGACGGCCGGATCCACCGCACCAGCAGCACCACCGACATCCCGGCGACGACCATGACGGCCAGTCCCGGAACGAGAGCGATCCCGGCTTGCATCGGGCTGTGCCCGATGACGAGCTGCAGGTGCTGCGAGACGAAGAACAGGAAACCCACCAGCGAGAACACCGACAGCAGGTTGACGATGACGGCGCCCGAGAAGGCCGGTACCCGAAACAGCCGGACGTCGAGCATCGGGTCGCTCCGGTGCAGTTGCCGCCGAACGAAGAGCACCAGCGCGAGCACCCCCACTGCTGCGGGAACGAGCGCGGCGAGACCCATCCCGTCGCCGGCGAGGCGCTTGATCGCATAGACCAGCGGTGCCAGCGCGAGCATGGACAGTCCGATGCTCACCACGTCGACCCGGCCGGGATTCGGGTTCTTCGACTCGGGAACGAACATCGGTGCGAGCACGAGCAGCGGGATCAAGACGGGCACGGCGAGCAGGAACACCGAGCCCCACCACGCGTGCTCGAGCAGGAATCCGCCCACGATCGGGCCCAGTGCGGCGCCGGCTGCGAAGCACGACGCCCAGATCGCGATGGCGAAACGTCGCTGGTCGCCGTCGAGGAAGATGTTGCGCAACAACGACAGCGTGGACGGCATGAGCATCGCGCCGAAGAAACCGAGCGCACCGCGGGCGACGATCAGCAGTTCGGCGGACGGTGCATAGGCGGCCGCAACGGAGACGGCGGCGAATCCCGTCGAGCCGATGAGCAACAGGCGTCGGCGCCCGATCCGGTCACCGAGGCTGCCCATCGCGACGAGCAGACCGGCAAGCACCAGCGGGTAGATATCGATGATCCACAACTGCTGCGCTCCGGTGGGCTGCAGTGCCGACGAGATTTCGGGCAACGCGAAGGCCAGGACGGTGTTGTCCACGGAGACGAGCAGCACCGGAAGCATGAGCACCGCGAGCGCGGCCCATTCACGAGGACCTGCCTTGGCGCTCGGTGAGAGGTCGGGCGGGGAAACAGGGGTGGTGGACATGGATCTCGTGCTTTCGAAGTCAAGGCCGGAACGTTCGTTACTGTACCAGCTGGACGGTATAGTAACGAAGGTCGTAGGATCGCCTGGTGCCACCCCCACCTGCCGCCCGCACCAAACTTGTGGACGCATTCGTGTCGGTCCTCCTCGAACACGGTGAGCGCGCCGCCACCCTCGACGCGGTGGCGGCCGCCGCCGGCGTCTCCAAAGGCGGGCTCCTCTATCACTTCCCGTCGAAAGCGGCCCTGATCGAGGGTCTTGCCGAACATGTCGAACAGCTCGCCGCCGACGACGCCGAACTCATGCGCACAGCCCCGGAAGGTCCTGCCGCGTACTACATTCACACTTCGGTGTACGCCGACACCCCCATCGACCGAGCCATCATCGCGACCACCCGCCTGAGCCAGGGCGCGAACGAACGCGCCCGGCAGGCGCTGCACCGCATCCGGCAGGGCTGGCTGGACGTTCTCACCGACGCACTCGAGGACCCCGCCGTCGCGCGAGCGGTGATGCTGATCGGCGACGGCCTGTACTACAACGCCGCGATGTCGGGAGAAACAAGCGAGACACCGCCCGAGGACGTGGACGAACTCCTCGAAGTCGTGCGACGCATGACCGACGGACGCGACTGATCAGCGACCCGCCGGTCCGCTCGATTTCGCCGGGAGACGGTGCAACTCGACGTCGCCCAGCGCACCGCCGTCGACCGTCGCGGTCATGTACGTACAGTGCGGCTGTCTGCGCCGATCCGTGGGCGAGCCCGGATTGAGCAGGCGCAGACCGCCGGGAGCTGTGGTGTCCCACGGGATGTGGGAGTGACCGAATACCAGCACATCCGTGTCGGGATACGCCGCCTCCATGCGCTTGTCCCGGCCCGCCGAGGCGCCGGTCTCGTGCACCACCGCGAGACGAAGCCCGTCGAGCGTCACCCGCGCGACCTCCGGAAGCCGCTCCCGCAGGGCGGGTCCGTCGTTGTTCCCCCAGCATGCGATCAGGCGCCGTGCACGTTCTTCGAGGGCGTCCAGCAGTCCGACGCCGATCCAGTCACCCGCGTGGACGACGATGTCGGCGCGGTCCACCTGGGGTAGCCGTAGTACTCGGGAAAAATCGGGCGGATATGGCAAGGTAACCTGCTGACCTGGGAGTCTTCGTACTCAGGTGGGAGATGCGGGTGGCAGGCCAGGTGTTCACCGAAGAAGAGTTGATGTCCCTGCGGAGGTTCCCGGAGATCGGGCGGGAGGAGCTGTTCCGCTTCTTCACATTAACCCCGGCCGATGCGGCGTTCGTCGACCCAGGTCGAGGTCGCGGTCCAGCCGACCGGCTGGGTCTTGCTGTTGCCCTGTGCACGCTGCCGTGGCTGGGTTTCGTACCCGATGACGTGACCTCCGCACCACGGTCAGCGGTTCTGCGGCTGGCCGAGCAGCTTCGAGTCGATCCGGATGCGATCGGCTCCTACGGGCGGCGAGCAAAGACCCGCACAGATCATTTACTACTGGCGGCAAGGTATCTCGGGTGGCGGACGCCGACGACGTTGGAGCTCAAGGAACTCGACGAGTTCCTGTTGGCGCGGGCGATGGAGCACGATTCGCCGACCCTGCTGTTTCGGCTGGCCTGTGAATACCTGACCTCGGCGAAGGTGATCCGGCCGGGTCCGCTGACGGTGGTCAAGCGGATTGCCCATGCACGAGAGGTGGCGCAGGGAGAGACATTCACCCGGCTGGCGCACGAATTCACCGCCGAACGCCGGACCGGACTCGATGGCCTGCTGGTGACCGATCCGATGATCGGAATGACCCGGCTGCGGTGGCTGGGTACCGGACCGGTGGAGGCCTCACCCGCCGCGGTGAAGGCCGAGATCGCGAAGTTGGAGTTCCTGCGCTCCCTCGGCGCGGACACCCTGGATTTGTCGGCACTGCCCGCGGAGCGGCGCCGGTTCCTGGCCACGATGGGTCGCCGCCTGACCGCGCAGGCGTTGACACGACGTGAGCCGCAACGGCGGTACCCGATCCTGCTGACGCTGGTGGCGCAGTCGGCCACCGAGGTACTCGACGAGGTGATCCAGTTGTTCGACCAGGCCATCTCGGCGCGGGAGAGCAAGGCCGGACACAAGATGCGCGAAGCGCTGGCCGAACGCGCCAAGTCCGGGGAGGACCGGCAGTCGCTGTTAGACGCGATCCTAGCCATCGTCGCCGACCCGGCGGTGCCGGACGAGCAGGTCGGCGCACTGATCCGCGGCGAGAAGATCGGATGGCAACGGTTGCGGTCGGCGCAGTCGACCGCGCTGCCACCATTGCCGCGCGATCACGGCCACCTCGCCTCGCTGGACGGCTCCTACGGGTACCTGCGGCAGTTCACCCCACAGGTGCTGGCAGCAGTGACCTTCGCCGGCGGCACCGCCGCCACCGAGCTGCTGGGGGCGGTGGCGATCCTGCGGCACTTGAATGCCACCGGTGCCCGCAAGGTCCCCGACGATGCTCCGAACGGGTTCGTACCCGCCCGCTGGCGCGGCTACCTGGACACGGCGACCGAAAAGCGGCAACACCAGCGCGTACCGCCACTACTGGGAGCTGTGCGTGCTGCTCGCCTTGCGCGACGGGCTGCGGTCGGGGGATGTGTGGGTGCCGGGCTCGCGCCGCTACTGCGATCCGGCCGCCTACCTGCTCACCCGCGAAAAGTGGGCCGACCAGCGTGCAGAGTTCTGTCGACTGGTCGGCAAACCCGCCGACGCCACCACCGCGCTGGCCCAGCTGCAGGACGAGCTGCACACGGCGCTGGGCGAACTGGAACAGACTCTCAGCGAAGGCGATGGCCCGGTCCGCCTCGATGAGCGGGGCGATCTGGTGATCTCTCCATTGCCTGCGGAGGACGTGCCAGCCGAGTCGGTGGCACTCAAGGCGGAGCTGACCGAGATGCTGCCGTTCGCGCCGATCGTGTCGCTGTTGATCGAGATGGACCAGCGCACCGGGTTGCTGGACTGCTTCACCCACGCTGGCGGCAAGGCGACCCGCAGCCCGGAGCTGAAACGGAATCTGATCGCGGTGCTTCTGGCGCACGCGACCAACCTCGGGTTGACCCGCATGGCGGATGCCTGCGGCATCTCCTACGACACGCTGGCTTGGACCGCAGAGTGGTACGTGCGGGAGGAGACACTGCGGGCGGCGAACCTCGCGCTGATCGGCTACCACGGCGTGTTGCCGCTGACCCCGATTCTCGGCTCCGGCACGCTGTCGTCCTCGGATGGGCAGCGGTTCCCCACCCGCGGAAAATCGATCACGTCCAGGGCATTGAGCAGGTACTTCGCGCACGAGGGGCTCTCGACGTACACGCACGTGACCGACCAGCACACCACCTACGGGACCAAGATCATCGTCGCGACGAAACGCGAGGCGCACTATGTGCTCGACGAGATTCTCGGTAATGCCACCGATATCCCGATCACCGAACACGCCACCGACACGCACGGGGTGACGCTGGTCAACTTCGGCCTGTTCGACCTGCTGGGGTTGCAGCTCTCCCCGCGGATCCGGGATCTGGGCAAGATCACCCTGTACCGGACCGGCCCGAAATCACAGGCAGAGGCAAAGTCCCCGCTCGCGGGGCCGCTGCTGACCCGGCGGGCCAACCTCGAGCTGATTGCCGCGCACTGGGACGATCTGTTGCGCCTGTCCGGATCGCTCAAGTTCGGGCATGCCACCGCGTCGCTGCTGGTCGGCAAACTCTCCGCGGCGACCCGGCAGAACGCGCTCGCCGCAGCCCTCAAGGAGTACGGTGCGGTGCGGCGCACCATCTACGCTGCTCGCTATCTGTCCGATCCCGCGTACCGACGCAGGATTTCCCGTCAGCTCAACAAGGGCGAGTCGCTGCACGCCCTCAAACGTGACTTGCTGTATGCCCACGAGGGCACGATCCGTGCCCGCCACCTCGAGCAGCAGACCGAGCAGGCTTGGTGCCTGACGCTGGTCACCAACGCTGTGGTGACCTGGACAACCGAGTACTACGGGCTGGCGGTCGAGTCGATGCGCAGGTCCGGACGGGCTATCGACGACGAGGTCCTGACCCATATCTCCCCGGCGCACAGCGAGAACATCAACTTCTTCGGCTCTATCGACGTCGACATCGAGGGTGAGCTGGCTCAGCTCGGCCCCACCGGTTACCGGCCGCTACGGATTGCCGACACCCTGTTCTGAGCGCCGCCTGACAGAGACCAACCGCGCCCGATGGCAGGTTCCCGGGCAGGAGCGGTTTACGGATTCGGCGCTCGACGGTGTCGGTCGGTGCGCGATGACAGCGGTGGTGGACGCCCTCGACCAGAACCCGTCATGGCGCTATTCCAGTACGTCCAGGGGGCGAGCCCGTCGGCGTGCTCGTCGCGCAGCACGCCAGCAGGCAGAGCCGTACAGCCCCGTTTCGAGATCGTGGGCGCGGCACATTGCACGCCGAACGCGACCCGGGATCGGACTTCCTCAACATACTGAACATTTGTTTTCTGTTACCAAAGTGATGCCTGATGCGTTTGCGCTTCATAGGAAAGCGTTTACGTTTTGAGGCAGCGATGGCGCCGCCGCTGACCCTGTACCACTCGAAAGACAGTAGGTGTCAGATGGATTTGCACACTCAGCGTGGTTCCTTCATGTCTCGACACAGATGGCTGGGCCGGTGTGTGGTCGCCGGCACGGCTGTGGTGATGATTGCCGCCGGGGAGTCGGCAGCGCTCGCACAGCCGACCACCACCAGCCCGGCCGCTCCCACGACCACCACACTCTCGACCGCCCCAGACCTCGCACCGACGGACAGGCCAGTCGAGACCTCGGCTGATCCCTGCCTGGCACCCACGACCACACCGTCGTCCACCGCGACCGCGACGACGCCGCCATCCGTGCCGTGCGCGACGACTCCACCGGCGCCCGAGCCCGTGCCGACAATCTCGGCGACCGCTGCGGCGCCGCAGCCTGCGCAGGCCCCGGCGGTTCCCACGGAAGTGAGCACCCAGACCCCGGAATCGGGGCCGACAGAAGTACCACCGATCAGCAAGGTTCCCTACGCGGCGGGCCCCACGGAGAATCCGAACGCGACGATCGTGCCCGGACAGATGCGGTCCGACCGGCAGGAGATCCCGGAGCCGTTCACCAAGGCCGACGCCGACCTGGCCGAGACATTGGAGGCTCAGGCCCAGGCCTCCCGGTCTGCGTTCGCGCCGATGGCGTGTCAGTACTTCTGGCCGTCACCGCATATCGTGTGCGGGGCGATCCTCGACAAGTATCTATCCCTCGGTGCGGAGAACAGCTTCCTCAAGCACCCGATCAACGTCGAGCTGTCCAACCCCGACGGCATCGGATCCCGCCAGGAGTTTCTTGTCGGGCCTATCTACGCACATCCCACCGCCGGCGCTCACCCGGTCGTCAACAGCTTCATGACCAAATGGGGCTCGTTCGGCTGGGAGGCCAGCTTTCTGGGCTATCCCACCACCGATGAGATCGTCAATTCCGACGGGATCGGTCGCCGCCAGCACTTCCAGAACGCGGACATCTACTGGCACCCTGTCGCTTCACCTGGAGCAAATGTCATCGGTGGTGCGATCCGGGACAAATGGGCACTGACCGGTGGGGAGGGACCCGGCGGCCTGCTCGGGTACCCCATCACCGACGAGATCTGGGTCGGAGCCAGCAGCGAAGGCCGCATGAACCGCTTCGAACGCGGCGTCCTTTACTGGCACCCCAACCACGGAGCATGGCCCGTGACCAGTCCGGTCCTCGACGAATGGTCTACAGCAGGCTACGAGCAGAGCGTCTATGGATATCCTGTATCCGATGCGAGCCCGAACGACATCGGAGGAACGTTTCAGGCCTTTGAACATCGGGACATTGAAACGCCTCGTTCACCCGTCAGGTCAGCGTACTCCTGCATCGACGTTGCGCTTAGCACGGCCCAGGACTCCGGATTGACCTCCGGCTTCCAATTTGGTTGCACACCGTTCGGCGTAACGGTCACAGGCGCAGGCGGGCAGAATGTCTTCGTGGTACCGGATTCCGAGGAATTCAACCAGGCCCCGTCAATACCACGCCTCAACAACTCCACAATAGAGTGCGACACGATGGAGCCGACCAACATTTCCGCGCCGAGCTTGAACGGACCGCGTGTATCCAAGCATGTTGATTTGTGTATCGGTGCCGCATCCAGCTCGGGGCAGGTCGAGTGGAGCAAAGAGTTCGCCTTCCAAGTTGCAAACATTCTCGACAATAGGACTAACCAACGGGTCGAGACCAGAGTGACTACCCTCGGCTTCCCGTCACGGACTTTCGCTCTGACCTACCGAGTGCGACAGGATATTTCTAGAGCCGGGGATCGGACTGTAACGGAGAAGACCCTCGTTAATTCTGGGACGGACACCAATCCGGCATACAGCACCTATAATACTCCGCTCTCTGAGGGAAAATATTTCGTCGAGGTAATCAATCTCGGACTGGAGATTCCGTCGCTCGGATACGACCAAACATTTGGCGGGCTTCGGTTCGCGATCGGTCGGTACACTTGTTCGGAATATTCAGGAAGCGGGCCCGGCGACCTCTGCCAGTGGACAAACCCCATCGACGACCACACATAAACTGCGGCTCACGCGCAGCGAGCCAAGTGGGACATGGCCGAGCGGGAGTTTCACGGACGGGAAACCAACCAATTCTCGAAACTCCCGCTCCTTGTCGACCTGACGGTGCGCCTGATGCCATGGAGGTCCCGAGCATCACCGAAGCGAGGTCGGGAAGGCAGACGATAGGCGGTAGCAAGGAAGCTCGCCCTAAAACACCTTTTCTTTTTATAACCTCAGTACGAGAGGTATCATGAGCTATTGGGACAACCTCTGCGAAACACGCTCCGTTTCCAGAATTCAGCAATTCGACCACATTGAAGAATCCGGGATCTCCAGTATCCTTATAAGGCCGTCGGGATACTTCTTGATAGAAATCGAAGGCCAAACGTCAAGAGACGGAATTCTACGGTTATTTCTTGCAACTGTCGCACCTATGGAATCGGCGTGGGAGGTGTTAGTCGACGGAGTCGAATACAGTCGCAATGTGGGACGAGTTGGGATGAGCTGGTTGAGGGCAGATGGAGAATCCTATACGACGTCTGCTCCCTACGTTCCGCGGCCACACTATCTCTGCCCATCTAACCTTGTGTTCTACGACAACCTGCCGATCTGGGGATCCACCATCGAGCGCTATGCTCGCGACTTCATTCCCGATCGCGTGTCTATGGGCAACGAGCGCTACAGTCGAATTTTGTTCCGTCCGGACGAACGTCGACAGGGCGAGGGTAGTCGAGCGGAGATAATTATCGATTTGCTTCACCGGATAGCGGTCTACTACAAGATCGACCATCCCGATGGGGCAGGCATCGAAATGGCAGCCTCCAAGGCCCGAATCATATCCGAACCCGGGAATAGAGAGACCGAAGAGGTCTACGCGATCGATTTCCTTTAACGATCGGTCCCGTCGACTACCTTCTCCAGGTTCTCATCTGGAGAACAAACAGGTCCGCCGCTGGCCTGTACGCGCTCAGAGCCAGTTGCTACCGCTCGCACCGCATAAGAGACGCCCGGACCTAGGCCCGAGATATGATCTCTTTGCCCATCGTGGACGACGATCATACGCCTCCAGGAGTGTGCAGCAGTGGACCACTACCATCGAGGTCGTGGCGTGGTTGATATTCTGTGCTTTCGGCGTTGTGGCATTGGTGGCGTGTGTGGTTCTGCCAAAGGGCTCCCGACATGAGCGGACCCCTGAATCCCCTTGGTTCTGGATGGTATTCCCTGTCACGTGCCTCATGATCGCAACCTCGGTAGGGGTCTTCATGGCCTGGCCACAGGCCATGAGCAGTTCCGGGAGTCTCTGGTGGGACTTGTCCGGTCCGAGAACACCGACAGGGCAATTCCTGTCGAGCGAGCAGTACCACGAGATCACCATGTGGAATCGGATGAGATGGCTGCTACCGGTGGCGTCTGTCGTAGGAATCGGGCTGTCCGTGTGGGCGTGGCGTCGAGGTCGCGTATAGGTGCACCTGCCCAACGTCGACGCAGAGTGTCGGCGGCATGTGAATACTGACCCCGGCATGGCAGGCGGGCGAGTTCTGTTGCACCTGCGTGGGGTTTTGATTATGTGGACAACTCGGCGCGGGCAAGAGGCGGACCCAGGACCCGACTGGCCATTCAGGCATGTTCGGGGCACAGCAGCGTTGGGTCCGTTTGCCATCCGGCGTCGGTGAGCCACTGTTTTACCGGATCGGGCAGGACGTCGTTGGTGTCGATTTCGGCGGCGAATTCTCCGGCGAGGATGGGGCCGTCTCCACAGACGGTGCAGGCAACATCGACAGCAGGTTCTTCAGGTTGGCAATTGCGGCAATGGTTTCGAGCGACGATTTCGCCAGGGACGTCGAGGTCTCGGTGTAGCCAGGTGACGGCCACGTCGGCGCGTTGGTGAGCGGCCTCGGATCGGGTGCTGGGCTCGTGCCCGCAACTCGGGCAGGCACCCCGTGTCTTCCGCACCGGGACGGGGTGCTCGAGTATGTCCAGGCCAAGGTCAGTAGAGGTCGTTGTCTCGGAACCTGCCGATACATCGTCGGACTTGCTCAGGTGCCCATAAAGAGTGGTGCGGCGCACGCCGAGCAGTCCGGCGATCTGGGCGACGGTGTGCGTGTTGGCGTCGTAGAGACGTTGAGCGTGCTCGACCTGCTCGGCAGTGAGTTTCGGTGGGCGCCCGCCCTTGCGGCCGCGAGCCCTGGCTGCGGCAAGCCCATCGCGGGTGTTGGCCACGATCAACTCGCGTTGGAGCTCGGCGAGCACCGAGAGCATCCCGAACATGGCGCGGCCCTCTGCGGTGGCGGTGTCGATGCCCTGTTCGAGCACCTTCAGGCCGACGCCCTTTTCCCGGAGTTCGGCGCCGAGGCCGATCAGGTGCAGTACCGAGCGGCCTAGCCGGTCGAGGCGTGTGATCGCGAGTTGGTCTCCCTGTCTCAGCAACCTGAGCACCAGATCCAGTTGGGGGCGGGATGCCTTCGCGCCGGAGGCGTGGTCGACGTGGATGTTCTCGTCGGAAACGCCGGCCCGGCGCAGCGCGTCGATCTGGTGATTCGGGTTCTGGTCGCCGGTCGAGACGCGGGCGTAGCCGATCAGCACGTGTCGACAATATCCGACGGTGAGGTTATCCGACGTAGTTTCTCGACACGGGTATTCAACATCCTCGACCTGGATAAACGGTTTCACGCTCAACCCTGTCGAGAAACGAAGGTTTTTCGACACGACCAACGGGGACGGTCGCCATCTCGGCCGCATCCCCCGTCGCCTCCCGGCCGTCGGCCACTCCCTCGCGGTTCCATAGACCGGAGGTGTGCACTCAGCCCATATCCGCCCGATTTCTCCCGAGTACTACGGCCACCCTCACCTCGTCCCACACGACCGCGGGGAGCCCACGTGCCCGCGCGGGGACGTGGGTGTCGGCCAGCAGCAGCAACCTCATCGGCCCAGTGTGCCGCGCCCTGCTCGGGCGTGCCGGTACTACCGCAGAGGAACACCCAGCAGCGCATCGACCGCGTCCGCGAACAGGCCGGGCGCCGACGCATCGTCACCACCCTGCTCGACCGCGAACCGGGCCCAACCATCAAGGGCCGCAAGAGCCTTCGGGGTGTCGAGATCGTCGGCGAGGTGCTGGCGCAGGCGCGCGACGGTGTCGTCGGCGGACTGCGCCGACTTCAGTGCCGCCGCCTGACGCCACAGCGCGAGCCGGGTGTGCGCGTCGGAAAGCACCTCGTCGGTCCAGGCCCGATCGGTGCGGTAGTGCCCGGAGAGCAGCCCGAGGCGGATCGCGGAGGGGTCGACGCCCTGCACCCGCAGCTTGGAGACGAACACGAGGTTGCCGCGCGACTTGGACATCTTCTCGCCGTCGAGACCGATCATGCCGGTGTGGACGTAGTGCCGCGCGAAACGCCGATCGCCGGTGACGGCTTCGGCGTGTGCGGAGGAGAACTCGTGGTGCGGGAAGATCAGGTCGCTGCCGCCACCCTGCACGTCGAAACCGCTGCCGATGCGGTTGAGGGCGATCGCCGCGCACTCGATGTGCCAGCCCGGGCGGCCGTCACCGAACGGAGACGGCCACGCCGGCTCTCCCGGCCGCTGCGCGCGCCACAGCAGCGCGTCGAGCGGATTGCGCTTGCCCGCACGGTCGGGATCGCCGCCGCGCTCGGCGAAGAACCGCATCATCGTGTCGTGGTCGTACCCGGATTCGTAGCCGAACTGCTCGGTGGCGTCCACCCGGAAGTACACGTCGGGGTACTCGGGATCGTCGACCGTGTAGGCGGCGCCCGATGCGACGAGCTTCTCGACGAGTTCGACGACCTCGTTCACCGATTCGACGGCGCCGATGTAGTCGCGGGGCGGCAGCACCCGGAGCGCTTCCATGTCTTCGCGGAAGAGCGCGGTCTCGCGCATTCCGAGGACCATCCAGTCCTCGCCGTCGCGCTCCGCGCGTTCGAACAGCGGATCGTCGACGTCGGTGACGTTCTGCACGTAATGCACGTCGTGTCCGGCGTCGCGCCAGATGCGATTGACGAGGTCGAAGGCCAGGTAGGTGGCTGCGTGCCCGAGGTGGGTGGCGTCGTACGGGGTGATGCCGCAGACGTACATCGTCGCGGTCGCGCCGGGTGTGACGGGGCGCACCGCGCGATCCGCGGTGTCGAACAACCGCAACGGGGGCCCCTCACCGGGGACGGACGGGATCGCGACGTCGGACCAAGACTGCATGGATACGAGAGTAGTGGAGCGGCGCGACGCCCCTGCCGGGGCACCCGGCGGTCAGGATCTCAGAAGGCGGGCCACGGAATCCGGCGCTCGCCGAGCGGCCGGGGCATGACGGGATGCTCGAGGAGGGCCTCGATTCGCCGGCGCAGCGCCTCGACCTCGTCGGCGGTGATGTACTCGCGCAGCACGTCGGCGAATTCACCTTCGAGGCGGCGCGCGAGTTTGTCGAGGTCGGTGAGCAGTGCGGGGTCGATGGGGTCGCCGGCCCACCCCCACAGCACCGTCCGGAGCTTGTCGTCGCGGTGCAGGCAGATGCCGTGGTCGATCCCGTAGACGTTGCCGTCGACACCTTCGAGGGCGTGCCCGCCCTTGCGGTCGGCATTGTTGAGCACGAGATCGAGCACCGCCATCCGGTGCAGGCGCGGGTCGTCGGCATGGATGAGCAGGACGTCGTCACCGTCGAGGTCGCGGGCCCGGAGGATCGGCAGCCATCCCTCGGGCACAGCTCCGGCCGGGTAGAGATCGACCACGTCCAGCCGGTCGGCCGGGCCGTCGGATGGATCGCGGGTGTCGATCCAGCGTTGCACCATCCCCGGGCCGAACGGACCGTCGCGGAGCACCGTGAGCGGGATGACGCCCCAGCCGAGCGCTTCACAGATCAGGTACGACGCGACCTCCCTGCCGGCGAGGGTGCCGTCCGGGAAATCCCACAGTGGCCGTTCGCCGCGCACGGGCTTGTAGACGCAGCGGACGACGGTGCCGCCGTAGCTCGCATCGCACACCAGCGTCGCGTTGCTGGCGTGGGCGATCTGACCGATGACGGTGAGTTCACCTTCGGTCAGAACGGTGCGCAGGTCGGCGACGGGGGTCACCGTCAGCTCTCCTCGCCGAACCAGGACGCCGGATCGAAGCCGGGAGTACGCAGGTACCCGTTGGTGCGAATGCAGATGTGGCCGTCGCCGCCGATGGGCTCACCACACAGCGGGCACGGCGCGCGGCCTGCCGCGATCACCATGTCCGAGCGCGCGGCGAATTCGCGGGCCTGCACCGGGGTGAGGAACACCCGAACGGCGTCGGGGCCTTCCTCGGTGTCGTCGAGGACGACGGACTCGTCGAGTTCGGTGTCGGTGACGGCAAGCAACTCCACGACCACGGCCCCGGAGTCGGAGTCCCAGCCGAGGCCCATGGTGCCCACGCGGAATTCCGCTTCGATGGGTGTCACCAGCGGATCGATGTCGACGGGCAGTTCATCCGGTACCGCCGTGCCGAACCTGCGGTGCACCTCTTCGAGCAACAGGCCCATCCTGTCGGCCAGGATCTGCACCTGCTGCTTTTCCAGCAGGACGCTCACAATCCGGGACTCGTGCACGGCCTGCAGATAGAACACCCGGTCCCCCGGTTCACCGACGGTGCCGGCGATGAACCGGTCCGGAGTACGAAACACGTGTATCGCGCGAGCCATCGCACCTCCTCGAGTCAACCCACTCTGCCATGCCGGACATTCTCATTATCCGCCCGTATTCCCTTCGGGTTCTCCACCTGCGGATTCGTCGCCGTCGGCAGCACCGCCGGGTACCTCGCCGCCGGGTACCGACTTGGGAGCGGCCGGCCCGGCGAGCCCGGACAGGTCCGAACCGGTGTCGTTGATGCGCAGCACGAACGGTCGCGTATCCGTGTACCGGACGACGGAGATCGACGCGGGTTCCGCGACGATCCGCTGGAATCCGTCGAGGTGGGTGGCGAGCGCATCGGCGAGGATCGACTTGATCACGTCGCCGTGCGTGCAGGCCACCCAGACGACGTCTTTGCCGTGCGCGTCGGCGAGGCGCCGGTCGTGTTCGCGGATCGCCGCGACCGCGCGGGCTTGCACCTGGGCCAGGCCCTCACCGTCGGGGAACACCGCCGCCGACGCGTGCTGCTGAACTACTTTCCACAGCGGCTCCTGCAGCAGATCCTTCAGGGCCCGGCCGGTCCATCCGCCGTAGTCCACCTCCGCGAGCCGATCCTCGACCACCGGGGTCAGTCCGCGGTCGTGGCTCAACGGCTCCACGGTCTGCCGGCACCGGAGCAGCGGCGACCGCACGATCTCGGTGATCTCGAGCCCGGACAGCCTGGTGACGAGATTCTTCGCCTGGATGTGGCCGACCTCGTCGAGTTCGACACCCGGGGTACGGCCGGCCAGAACATGCGAGGTGTTGGCCGTCGATCGTCCGTGGCGCAGCAGGATTACCGTCATGGATCCAGCCTAGAGGCCGCGCCACGCGGCGTCGCCGCAGACAGTCGGCGGGTCACCGGCCGATCACGTCGCAGAGATCACGCCGGTGCCGAGTAGCGCGAGCACCACGACGCCGAGCGCGACGCGGTAACCGACGAACCAGTACATCGAGTGGTTGACGAGGAACCTGAGCAGCCAGGCGATGGCCGCGTAACCGACAGCGAACGCGATGAGGGTAGCGACGAGCAACTGCGGTCCGGATGCGTTGAGTCCCTCTCCGACCGGCTCGAATGCGTCGGGCAGGCTGAACAGACCCGACGCGACGACCGCGGGAATCGCGAGCAGGAACGAATACCGGGCCGCGGCTTCTCGGGTGAGGCCGAGGAACAGGCCCGCCGAAATGGTGCCGCCGGAGCGCGAGACGCCGGGAATCAGCGCCAGCGCCTGCGCCGACCCCATGATCAGACCGTCCTTGAGGGTGAGCTGCTCGACGCCGCGACGCTGCTTGCCGAAGTACTCGGCTGCCGCGATCACGATCGAGAAGACGATGAGCATCGTCGCGACGAGCCAGAGGTTGCGGGCAACCGTGCGGATGTCGTCCTTGAAGACGATGCCGAGGATGCCGATGGGGATGGTGCCGAGAATGACGTACCAACCCATCTTGTAATCGTGGTCGGCGCGCCGCTCGCGGTTCACGAGCCCGCGGAACCAGGCCCGGATGATGCGCCAGATGTCGCGGGCGAAGTACACGAACACCGCGGCTTCGGTGCCGAGCTGGGTCACCGCGGTGAACGATGCTCCGGCGTCCTCCCCGAAGAAGACCTCGGAGACGATGCGCATGTGACCGGACGACGACACGGGAAGAAACTCGGTCAGCCCCTGGACGATTCCGAGCACGATCGTCTGTAGCCAGGTCATCGATTCGCCGATCATGCGGAGACCTCCGTGTGCCCGGCCGAGCAGGAGAGGGCGCGGCGCTGGTTCCTCACTCGCGGAAGGCTACGTGGCAACGGTGCTCTCGGCGCGCCGGAACACCCTCGGTACGCCTCGGCACTAGGCTTGCCACCCGGGGAGCGCGGTGCGGTACCGCACGATCCCGATGCCGGGGAGGTAGTGCGGTCGCTATGGAATACAGGACTGTCGGTTCGAGCGGGTTGCGCGTGTCGCGGCTCGGCTTGGGCACTTTGACGTGGGGTCGCGGCACCGATGGGGACGAGGCGGCGGCGCAGCTGTCGGCTTTCGTCGACGCCGGGGGCACGCTCGTCGATACGTCTCCGGCCTACGGCGACGGGGTGTCGCAGCGCATCCTCGCGGAACTGCTCGACGACGTCGTCCCCCGGGACGAACTCGTATTGTCCGGTAGCTCGGGCATCGACACGACCAAGATCGGGTCCGGGCGCGTCGACTGTTCGCGCGGCGGGTTGCTCACCCAGCTCGATACGACGCTGCGGGAACTCGGAACCGACCACCTCGATGTGTGGCAGGTCGCGACGTGGGATCCGCACACTCCGATCGAAGAAGTCGCCTCCGCACTCGAGTTCGCGGTCGCGAGCGGTCGCGTCCGGTATGTCGGGGTGCGCGGTTACCTCGGATGGCAACTGGCGACCGCCGCTGCGGCGGCACGGCGACCGGCCCCGATGGTGTGTACGCAGGTCGAGTATTCGTTGCTCGCGCGCGGCGTCGAGGAGGAACTGGTCCCGGCCGCGGCCCATCACGGTGTCGGAGTGTTCGCGGCGGTGCCCCTGGCCGGCGGCGTGCTGACCGGCAAGTATCGATCGGGAATGCCGGCGGATTCGCGCGGCGCGGACGAGGTGCACACCGAGGAAGTGCGTCGCTACCTCACCGAATCCGCGGTACGCGTGGTCGATGCGGTGGCAACGGCAGCGGACGGGCTGGGAACGTCGCCGCTCGCGGTGGCGCTGGCGTGGGTCCGGGACCGGCCGCAGGTGGCATCCACTCTGGTGGGTGCGCGCGACCTGGCACAGCTCACCGGGGTGCTCGTGGCCGAAGAGCTCGCGCTGCCGCCGGCAATCGCTGCCGCGCTCGACGATGTGAGCGCATAACCGGCTGCATCGCCCTCGCCGAATCAGCAAAGGTTAGGCTACCCTCTCCGTAGGTAGGATCATTCGGAATGCAGGGAGGTCGGCCGATGGCCGCAATCGAGGTCGCCGGATTCGCCGAGCGCATCAAGATCGATACACAGCAGGCGCACCGGGACACCGAGAACTCCGTGTTCGTCTCCGAACTGCTCGCCGGCACGCTCACCGCCGAAGCCCACGCCGAATTGATCGCGCAGTCGTGGTTCCTCTACGACGCGCTCGAACGCATCGGCCGCACCTACACCGCCGATCCGATCGTCGGGCCGCTGCTCTCGGACGACCTGCTTCGTATCCCTGCCCTCGAAGCCGACCTCGACTTCCTGATCGGCCACGACTGGCGCAGCCGGATCACTCCCCTCCCCGCGACCACCGCGTACGTCCAGCGTCTCGAGCAGGTAGCGGCGTCCTCGCCGGAAGCGTTCGTCGCCCACCATTACCTGCGCTACCTCGGTGACCTGTCCGGCGGACAGATCATCCGCCGGATGCTCGAGCGTGCCTACGGCTACGAACGGGACGGTCTGCGGTTCTACATCTTCGACGCCATCCCCAAGCCCAAGCCGTTCAAGGACGCCTACCGCGCCACCCTGGATGCCGCCCCGCTCGACAGCGACCAGCAGCAGGCAGTGATCGACGAGACAATCCTCGCCTACGGCCTCAACCGTGCGCTGTTCGAGGACCTTGCTGCACGCATCGACCGCTACCGGGTTCGGGCCTGACGATGCTCGTCTCGCCCCGCACGACGCTGACCGTGCTGCTGCTCGTAGTCGCCACCGCGTTCGCCGGTGCGTGTAGTTCACCCGCCGGAGACGGCCCGTCCAGTTCCGATGCGACAGGTCACCGCACCGCCGTGGTCGACGACCGCAACCCCCGTCCGATCGGAGCAACCCCGTCGCCGACCCTGCCCGCCACCGTGCGCGGCGCCGACGGCGTGGATGTCACCGTCACCGACGTCTCCCGGATCGTCGTCGCGGACCGCTCCGGAACCCTCGCCCAGACCGTGCACTCACTGGGTCTCGGCGGCAACATCGTCGGGCGGTCGACCGCGATTTTCCCTGCCGGCGAACACATTCCCAACGTGACGCCGGGCGGCCACAGCCTCAACGCGGAAGCCGTCCTCGCGCTGAGCCCGACGGTCGTGCTCACCGACACCTCCATCGGCCCGCTCGCGGTGCAGGAACAGATCCGCGCAACCGGAGTGCCGGTGGTGTTCGTCGACCCCGAGCGCAACCTCGACACCGTCGCCCCCGGCATCGAGATGGTCGCCGCAGCCCTCGGCGTGCCCGAAGCCGGCGCGGCGCTGACCCGGCGCACTCTCGACGAGATCACCGCGGCACGCGACTCCGTCCCGTCCGACCATCCCGATCTCACCGTCGCGTTCCTGTACCTGCGGGGTTCGGCGATCAAAATGCTCGGCGGACCGGGATCGGGCGCAGATGCCCTGGTCGCCGCCGCGGGCGCACGCGACGCCGGCATCCTCGCCGGCCTCGAATCCCAGTTCGTGCCCATCACCAGTGAGGCGATGATCGCGTCCTCACCCGATGTCATCCTGATCATGACGCACAGTCTCGAATCCGTCGGTGGCCCCGACGGTCTCGCAGCCCTTCCGGGCGTGGCGCAAACGCCCGCCGGTAAGACGCAGAACATCGTCGACATGGACGATTCGGTGTTGCTCAGTTTCGGACCCGACACCGGAAAAGTGCTCGGGGCACTCGTCGAAGCGCTGTACCGGACGGATACCGCATGACCGCGGGTCGCCCCGGCGGCCCCCTCAGCGGCACCGCCGACGATCCGGTGGCCCCCGGCGGGACGGTCGAGAAAGCAGGCATCGGACGCACCACGATGGTCTTCGTGGGCCTCGGCGCAGCACTGCTGATCCTCGCTGTCGTGTCCGCATGTCTCGGGCAGGTGCCCACAAGTCCCGCGGAAGTGGTCGGAAGCCTGCTGCACCGCATCGGTCTGGACCTCGGGTCGATGCCCGCGCATCCCGCCGGCGAAGTGACGCTGTGGGAGGTGCGGTTCCCGCGCGTGGCGCTCGCCATGCTGGTCGGGGCGGCGCTCGGCTGCTCCGGGGCGCTTCTGCAGGGCATCTTCGCCAATCCCCTCGCCGAACCCGGCGTGATCGGGGTGTCCTCCGGAGCCGCGGTAGGCGCGTCCGCGGTCATCGTGCTCGGCGGCGCGTTCACCTCCGGATGGTCACTCGCGTGGGCGGCACTGCTCTCCGGTCTGGTCACCACCGCGCTCGTCTACATGCTGTCGCGTTCCGACGGACGTACCGAGGTCGTCACCGTCATCCTCACCGGGGTCGCAGTCAACGCCGTCGCCGGAGGTCTCATCGCCTTCTTCACCTTCGTCGCCGATCCCGCCGCCCGCGACCAGATCGTCTTCTGGCAACTCGGCAGCCTCGGCGGGGCCACCTGGGACACCGTCTCCGTGGTGGCGCCCCTGACCCTCGTGGGCGTCGCGGCCGCCGTCGTGCTGGCTCCCAAACTCGACCTCCTCGCGCTCGGCGAAAACGTGGCCCGGCATCTCGGCGTCGAGGTCGAACGGGTCCGCCAGATCTCGATCGTCGTGGTGGCGGTGCTGGTCAGCGCCGCAGTCGCCTTCACGGGAATCATCATGTTCGTGGGTCTGGTGGTGCCCCACCTGATGCGCATGCTCCTCGGCCCGGCGCATCGCGTGCTCGTCTGCGCGAGCGTTCTGGCGGGCGCCGTCGTTCTCCTCGCAGCCGATCTGGGCGCGCGCACCCTCGTCGAAAACGCCGACCTGCCACTCGGCATGATCACGGCGCTGATCGGCGGCCCGGCCTTCTTCTGGATGCTGCGCCGCACCCGCGCCCAACAGGGAGGCTGGGCATGAGCCGCCTGCTGCACCGACGCGAGGACCGCGCGGTACCGGCACGATCCGGGCCCGGCACCACCACCGTGCGCGCCACCGGGGTACGGCTGAGCCGGGGCACCCGGGAGATCCTCCGCGGCGTCGACCTCGAGGTGCGGGCCGGTCAGGTGCTCGCGCTCGTCGGCCCCAATGGCGCCGGCAAATCCACCCTGCTCGCCGCACTGACCGGTGACCTCCCGATCAGCGGCGGACGCATCGAGGTCGACGGACGACCGCTCGGGGACTGGTCTCCCCTGGCCCTTGCCCGCAGGCGCGCGGTGCTGCCGCAGCACCACGCCGTCGGTTTCCCGTTCACCGCCCGGCAGGTGGTGCGCATGGGACGTGCGGCATGGTCGCGCACACCGCGGCAGGACGACGACGACCGGATCGTCGCGGACGCCTTCGCCACCTGCGACGTCACGCACCTCGCCGACCGACCCTTCCCTGCGCTCTCGGGCGGCGAACGGGCCCGGGTCGCGCTCGCGCGGGTACTCGCGCAGGACACCGAAACGTTGTTGCTCGACGAGCCCACGGCAGCCCTCGACATCGGCCATCAGGAATCGGTGATGCAGGTCGTGCGGGATCGCGCCGACCGAGGTCACGCTGTCGTGGTGGTCCTGCACGACCTCGGCCTGGCAGCCGCCTACGCGGACCGGATCTGCGTGCTCGAGAACGGCCGGATCGCGGCCGACGGTCCACCCGCCGCGGTCCTGACCGAAGACCTCCTGGCGAGGGTCTACAACTATCAGGTTCGCGTGACGCAGCATCCGGAAACCGGGACTCCGCTCGTGCTCCCGCGGCGCGCCGGCACATCCTCCGGGATGTGAGCCGGGCGTCACAGGCACCGCGATCGCCCCGAGCCGGGTGCGGCGAGGCAACGGCGATCAGGAACACTGGAAGCAACGCGCCGCCGCGGAACGTGTCGGCGCGTGAAGCGACGCGACGACGAGGAGCGAGAACGATGGGCAGACCGGGTATCCGTGGGACCGCGCTGGTGTGGGGAGTCGCGGTGGCGGTACTCGCCGGCTGCTCGTCGGAGAATGCGTCCGACACGATCCAGACCATCGAACCCGCCACCCCCGCGTCCGCCCCCAGCGTGGCACCCGAGGCCGCCGGCAACGTTCGCCCGTTCGACTACCGGGTCGATGCCCTGATCGTCCAGCCCGACACCGGCACGTTGGTCGCCCTCGCCGACGACGGAGCCCGTCTGCTTCTGCTCGACGACGGCGCCGCCGAACCCCGCGTCGTGGACCTTCCTGCCGAGGCGGCGACCGTGGTCGCCGGACGGGACGGCACCGTGCTCGCACCCGGGTCCGGCGTCGTGGCGCAGGTCGACACCAGCGACGGTGCGGTCACCGAAGTTTCCGTGGACGCCGACGCTCTCTCGGCTGCGGTCCTGAGCGACGGCCGGTGGGCGGTGGGCACGGCCGACGGCCGGGTCCTGGTCGTCGCGCCGGATACCGGCGAGGTCGAAGAGACCATCTCGGGACTCGCCTCGACCGACCTGATCGCCGTCAGCGGCGACTCGGTCGCCGCTCTCGACCGCAGACAGACCTCGCTCACCTCGGTCGATATCGAGGACGCGCATCTCGGTGCGGCGTTGCGGGCCGGACGCGGCGCGACGCAGCTGGCCACCGATCCGTACGGGCGCGTACTCGTCACCGATACGACCGGCGAGGAACTGCTCGTCTACACCATCGACTCGCTCATCCTGCGGCAGCGCTACCCCGTCGGCCCCGCTCCGTACGCTGTTACCTACGACGAACAGCGTGATCTGGTATGGGTGACGTTGACCGGAAGCAACGAGGTGGTGGGCTACGATCTGTCGACCGGGACCGCGGAGGAACGCCATCGTTTCGCGACCGTGCGACAGCCGAATTCGGTTGCCGTCGACCCGGCTGATGGGACGCTGGTGATCGCCTCGGCGACCGGCGACGGACTGCAGAGGATCCCGATCGAAGGGTAGAGATGGCAAACGAGCGATTCAGCCGGTTCACCCGACTCCCCGTCGACTGGGACACCAGTAACGACGAATACGAATACGCACCGCTGCGGCTCCCGCGCGACGTGTCGCGGGTGAGTGCGTCGCTTCGCCTGGCGATCTCCGCCGAGTTCCACGGCTGGGAGTTGACGCGCCTGCGGCTCTATCCCGACGGCAGTCGCCGGGTGTTGCTGCGTCGCCGCAAGACCGGCCAACCTGTTCCCCACCCCACTGTCCGCTGATCCGAACCCCGGCCGCCGCCGGGCCCGCAGGGAGTTGTCCGTGTACCGCTTGCTTCTTCGGCTGATGTTCCTTCTCCCCCCGGAACGTGCGCACCACCTCGCGTTCTTCGCGATGCGTCTGGTGACGCGGTTCGCGCCCACCCGGGCACTCGTCTCGAAGGTTCTCGTCACCGACGACCCGATCCTGCGCAACACCGTCGCAGGGGTGGACTTCCCGGCGCCGCTCGGGCTCGCTGCCGGTTTCGACAAGGACGCCACGGGTGTGGACGTATGGGGTCCGCTGGGCTTCGGATTCGCTGAAATCGGCACTGTCACCGCGCAGGCACAACCCGGCAATCCGGCGCCCCGGCTCTTCCGGCTCCCCGCGGACCGTGCGCTGGTCAACCGAATGGGCTTCAACAACCACGGCGCAGGTGAGGCCGCCAACCGGCTCCGGCAGCGTCGCCGCACCGTCCCGATCGGCGCAAACATCGGCAAGACGAAGGTCGTGCCCGCAGAGGACGCGACCGCCGACTACACCGAGAGCGCGCGCCTGCTCGGGCCACTCGCCGACTTCCTCGTCGTCAACGTCTCGTCCCCGAACACTCCCGGACTTCGCGACCTGCAGGCCGTCGCGTCCCTGCGCCCACTGCTCGCTGCCGTCCTCGAGACCGTGACGGTGCCGGTGTTCGTGAAGATCGCGCCGGACCTGTCGGACGACGACATCGACGCCGTCGCCGATCTCGCGCTCGAACTGGGGCTTGCCGGCATCGTCGCGACCAATACCACCATCCGCCGCGACGGTCTCCGCACCGACCGGGCGCGCATCGACGAGATCGGTGCCGGCGGTCTGTCGGGTCCCCCGGTGGCGGCTCGCTCGCTCGAGGTTCTGCAACGGCTCCACCATCGCGTCGGTGACCGTCTGGTGATCGTGTCCGTCGGCGGCATCGAAACCGCGGAGCAGGCGTGGGAACGCATCCTCGCGGGAGCCTCACTGGTGCAGGGCTACACCGGGTTCATCTACGGCGGCGGCCTGTGGGCACGCCGCATCAACAAGGGCATCGCGTGCAAACTGCGTGCCCACGGCTACCGGTCGATCGCCGATGCCGTCGGCGCGGGAGCCCGGGTGTAGCCCCCGGCGGAACCGTCACGGCGGGTGACATCGCAGCACATCACGTGCCTCGATGTCACCCGCCGTTGTAGATCTAGGCGACCTCGTAGGTCCCGGTGAGAAGTCCGCGCGCGATGGCGTGGCCGAAGACGTTGAAGCCGAGGAACGCCGGGCTCGAATCGGCCGTGACACCATCGAGAACGTCGACGTCGAGTGCGTGCACCGCGACGATGTAGCGGTGGTAGCCGTGACCCGCCGGAGGCGCAGCGCCGATGAATCCGTGCGCGCCGCCGTCGTGACGGAGCGTCACAGCCGACTCGGGCAGCCCCGGCGCTCCGGGAGTCCCGGCGCCCGTGGGCAACTCGGTGACAGTGACCGGAATGTTCGCGACAGCCCAATGCCAGAATCCCGAACCGGTGGGCGCATCCGGGTCGAACACCGTGACGACGAAACTCTTGGTCTCCGCCGGAAACCCGGACCAGGACAGCTGCGGCGAGACGTCACCGCCGCCGGGGATCCCGAACGCTCCGCTCGCCTGAGGAAGTTTCCATTCCTCACCCTCGGCGAAGTCTTCGCTGGTGACCTCGAACGTCGGCAACGCGGGCAGGAACTTGTACGGGTCGTAATCGAAGGCCATACCGGTCCTTTCGTGATCGGGATACAACTGGGTCAGGCGTGCATGAGGAAGTGTTCCATGACGCGGGTGCCGAAGTGCAGTGCGTCGACGGGGACACGCTCGTCCACCCCGTGGAACAGAGCAGCGAAGTCCAGGTCGGGCGGCAACTGCAGAGGCGCGAAGCCGAAGCACCGGATACCCAGTCGCGCGAACGCCTTCGCGTCGGTCCCGGCGGAGAGCATGTACGGCACGGTGCGCCCGATGGGGTCGTGCGCGAGGATCGCAGCGTTCATCGCGTCCACGAGATCGCCGTCGAAGGTGGTTTCGTACGACTCGAGGCTCGTGATCCATTCTCGCGTGACGTTCGGCCCGATCAATTCGTCCACGGTGCGTTCGAATTCGGCGAGGCGGCCGGGGAGAATTCGGCAGTCGACCATCGCATGCGCGGTCCGGGGGATCACGTTGGCCTTGTAACCCGCGTCCAGCATGGTCGGGTTTGCCGTGTCGCGCAGGGTCGCGCCGACGATCCGGGCGATCGACCCGAGCTTCGCGAGGGTGCCGTCGAGGTCCGGGGACGACGGACCGAGGTCGAGTCCGGTCTCCTCCCCCACCACAGCCAGGAACTCCGCGACCGAATCGTTGACGACGAGCGGGAACGTGTGGGATCCCAGTCGGGCGACGGCTTGCGAGAGGACGGTGACGGCGTTGTCCTCGTGGAGGAACGAACCGTGGCCCGCGACACCGGTTGCGGTCAGCCGCAGCCAGCCCATTCCCTTCTCTGCCGTCTCGACCATGTAGAGGCGGCGTTCGCTGCCGTCGGGACGCGGGACGGTGAGCGAGAAGCCGCCCACTTCCCCGACGGCCTCGGTGACGCCGTCGAACAGGTCGGGCCGGTGTTCGACGAGCCACTGCGACCCGTACTTGCCGCCGGCCTCCTCGTCGGCGAGGAAGGCGAACACGAGATCGCGGGGAGGAACGATGTTCTCGGCTTTGAAGTACCGCGCGACCGCGATCATCATGCCGACCATGTCTTTCATGTCGACCGCGCCGCGCCCCCAGACGTAGCCGTTCTCCACGGCACCGGAGAACGGGTGCACGCTCCAGTCGGCGGGTTCGGCCGGCACGACGTCGAGGTGCCCGTGCAGCAGCAGCGCACCGCGGGCAGGGTCGGCGCCCGCGAGACGAGCGAAGACGTTGCCGCGACCCGGCGCACCGGACTCGACGTAGACGGTCTCGTACCCCACCTCTTCGAGCAGCGAGGCCACCCATTCGGCACACTCGCGCTCGCCGCGGGTGGTCGCGGGATCGCCGGTGTTGGACGTGTCGAAACGGATCAACCGGGAGACGAGGTCGACGACCTCCGACTCTGCCCGGGAGGGACGGTGAGCACTCGGATGTGTGGCCATGCATGCATGTCTACCATTGCCCCGGTCCTGGATCAGTGCAGGTGAGGGTGGCGATTTGGGGCGGGCGCCTCGGTGGGATAGTCTTTCACAGCACCCGCCGGAGCGGGCGCAAGCATGAGTCCGAGTGGCGGAATGGCAGACGCGCTAGCTTGAGGTGCTAGTGTCCTATTAACGGACGTGGGGGTTCAAGTCCCCCCTCGGACACTCTGCGTTGAGACAGACGATGAAGGCCCCGAACCGCAAGGTTCGGGGCCTTTGTCGTGGGGCCGGCAGCTCCCGTTCGTGGCTCCCGATCGGCCCCGACGGCCGTTCCTCCGCGATGTCGAGGCGTTTTGGGAATCGGCCCCGGCATGCGCTACTGTTTCTTCAGCGCCCGCGGGAGCGGGTGCTACCGGCATGTCCCTCGTGGACGTCGGTCCGAGTGGCGGAATGGCAGACGCGCTAGCTTGAGGTGCTAGTGTCCTATTAACGGACGTGGGGGTTCAAGTCCCCCCTCGGACACTCCCGGCAGTTCCACGAACTGCAACCACACGAGGTCACGAACCCGAAAGAGATTGTGGCCTCGTTTTTCGTACGTCCGCACCCGAATGCCTCGCACGAATCCGACCGCATGTCGTCGCCTTCATCGTCCTTCACTCCTCTGACTGCGCAGCGATCGTCCGGCTCGGTACCCCCACGCACAGCTGACAGCCGGACACGCTCCCAGTCTGGGCGTGAGCACCGTTCGGCGAGCTCGGGAGCGCATCCGTTTCCGGCCGGATCGCCGAGCGCCGGCGAGACCGCCGGAATCCCGGCCCGCTCCGTGAGGGGGTTTTGGGGTTTGGATTCTGCATTTCCAGGGTTTCCGTATGGTGCGGTATTTCATTTCTCGCTCTGCCGGTTGCCGAGCTCGGTCGGAAGTCGACGTCAAGGGCACATGCCCGCCCGGAATCGGAGTAATCGGAGCGGTGCAGGGGTACCCGACGGCATGTCAACCAGCTCTCGAGGCCCAGGCGAGTCGAATCCCGACTACTCCCCCTCCCCGCAGCGCAGCGGCGCCTCCGTCCCTTCGTCGGGCACAACGCCGGACCCCGACTCCCCTGGTGATCTGCACCCCGACCTCGAACGGCGTAAAGGCATCAGGCACACCCGGACCGGTGCTCTCTGGAGTGCACTGCTGGCCGGCATCCTGATCTTGCTGTTGCTGTTGGTGTTCATCCTGCAGAACCTCGACAGCATCACGCTCGAACTGTTCGGGTGGGACTTCTCGCTGCCGCTGGGTGTGGCACTACTGTTCGCCGCGATCGCCGGAGCGGTGATCGTCGGACTCACCGGGGGCCTGCGGATCCTGCAGCTTCGGCACGCAGCCAACCGGCAGCGCACACTCACCACCGGACAGTAGGACGGAGACGAGTACGGCGGCCGAGAACATCAGCCGCCGTACCGCTGCGTGAGTTCGGCCCCGATCCGCGCGAGCGCACGCTGCACGGTGTCAGGAGCGAGCACCTCGACCGCCCCACCCCAACCGGCCAGATTGCGAGCGATGTCACGCGGGCTGGGTGCAGCGATCCGGACCCGGCTGCGCCCGTCGTCGCACTCGGCGTCGACGTGGCAGTGGCGACCGAAGTGGTCACGCAGGATCGGGACGTAGCGGGTCTCGATGAGGACGGTCGCCCAAGTCCCGGAACGCTTCTGCTCGACTTCGCCTACCACCTCGTTCCACGCCCGGTCGAGCGCGAAGTCGTCGGGACGTTCTGCGATCTCCTCGGTTGCTTCGACCTCGGCGATCCGATCGACGCGAAAGGTGCGCTGCCCACGCTCGGTGCCCGCGATCAGGTACCAGGTCTCGTCCTTGTCGACGAGGCCCCACGGAGCGACCGAGCGCACCGAGCGGTCCCCCAGCGCGTTGGTGTAGGTGAGTCGCACCTTCCGGCGACGCACCACGGCATTCTGCAAGACGTCGACGGTGTGCGGCCGCGGCCGGTCGAGCCGGCTCCACCCCGTGCGGTCACTCATCACGGCACCGGCAGCCGCTTCCGCGTCGGCCCGAAAGGTCTGAGGAAGGGCGCGGACGAGCTTGCGCAGAGCGGTCCTGGCCTCCCCCGAGATCGCGGCCGACGGACCGACCAGCAGAAACAGCGCCTGCGTCTCTGTGGCCGACAAGCCACTCAGGTCCGTGCGGGCGCCGCCGACCAGTGCCCAGCCACCACCACGCCCGGGTTGCGGGTAGACCGGAATCCCGGCGATCGACAGCGCTTCGAGGTCACGTCGGGCCGTCGCCACCGACACCTCGAGTTCGTCGGCGAGCTGCCCGGCGGTCACCCGCCCCCGCTGCTGGAGAAACAGCAGGGCCGCGACGAGCCGGTCTGCGCGCATGGCCCCAACTATCCCCGTAAAAGTGCTCAGTTGATGAGCACTTCGAGGAGAAAAGTGGATCTCACCGGAAAGAAACGAGAAAGGAACTGCTGCCATGCTGCGAGGACTGACCACCACCAATTTCGTCGTCGACGACCTCGACTCTGCCGTGAGCTGGTACAGCGAACTGCTGGGCATCGAGCCCTACTTCGTCCGTGAAGCAGAGGGGACGACGGCGTACGCAGAATTCCGCATCGGCGACTTCCAGCACGAACTCGGATTCGTCGATCGGCGGTTCACCCCTCCGGGCCGAGGCAGCGCGGAACTCGGCTCGGCGCTGACCTACTGGGCCGTCGACGACGTCGAGGCGGCATACGAACGCTTGCTGTCGATGGGCGCCACGCCACACGAGGACGTGACCGAGCGCGGACCGGGGTTCGTCACCGCGTCGGTCGTCGATCCGTTCGGCAACGCGCTCGGCGTGATGTACAACCAGCACTATCTCGACATCGTCGAGTCGACGAAGGGCTCCTGACATGGATGTCGTGGCGAGCAACGCCGAGGAATGGCGCGCATGGCTGGACACCCACGGCCGGTCCGAGACCGAAGTGTGGTTGATCATCGCGCACAAAGGCAGCGGCAGGCCGAGCCTGCGATACCACGAGGCGGTCGAGCACGCACTCTGCTACGGATGGATCGACGGTCTGCACCGCAAACACGACGCACACAGCTCGCGGCTCCGGTTCAGCCCCCGGCGGCCGAGGAGCACGTGGAGTGCGCTGAACCGGGAACGCGCCGAGCGGATGGTCGCGCAGGGTCTGATGACCGAGGCAGGGCAATCAGCGATCGACCTCGCCAAAAAGCGGGGCACCTGGCAGCCGACGCCCGGCACAGCGCCCGTCCATCGGCGCGAAGGGGCGCAGGTCCGGGACCGTCGCCGCTGAGTCGGATCATCGGACGAGTGAGGCCCCGAACCATGTCGGTTCGGGGCCTCACTCCGTGCTGTCGGCGTCCGCGACAACCGTTCAGGGTCGGCGTCCCTTGCGGAAGTAGCGGATCGGTCCGAAGAAGTTCACCGCGATCACCAGCGCCCACTTGAGTTTGCTGCCGTTGACCTTCTCCGCCGGACGTGTCGCGAGGTCCGCCCAGGCCGTCGCCGCCAAGGACAACTGCACCGACGCGAGTGTCAGAACCAGTGCCTGCTTCCACGGAGGCATCTCGGCAAACCTGGTCTTCTTCGACGTCCGTGTCGTCACGGTCCGGCTCATCGTTCCTCCTGGTGTGGCATAGCGATATCGGGCGCGACAACCACGCCCGATATCATTATTGGTACAGCACCACACGGAAAAGGCAGATGAACCCCCAAAGCGACACCCTGACTTCGACCAGCGAGACCTTCGGTACCGATCGCATCGATCCCGCCGACCTCGAAATCTGCCTGAGAGTTCTCGACCAGGCCGCCGAACTCCACGCCGAGCATCCGGACGCCGTGACCGTGCAGCGCGCGGTCGGGCACATGTTCAAGAAGTTCAAGCAGATGCGGCGTAAGGAAACCCGTGGGCGCAAGGCCGCGGCGGACCGAGAGGTGATCTCGGCGACGGCCACCGGGTCTCCCCAGCGGATCGACGACGAAACCGCCGGGGTCCCGATCACCTCCTCGACGAGCGGTGCGAGTGCGGGTACGCTGTTGCGTCCGCGCCCCTGCTACATCTGCAAGGACCGCTACACGCAGGTGGATGCCTTCTACCACCAGCTCTGCCCGTCGTGCGCGGCCGAGAACCACGCCAAACGCGACGCCCGCACCGACCTGACGGGTCGCCGCGCGCTGCTCACGGGCGGTCGTGCCAAAATCGGTATGTACATCGCGTTGCGACTGCTCCGCGACGGCGCCCACACCACCGTGACCACCCGGTTTCCCAACGACGCGATCCGCCGTTTCTCCGCGATGGAGGACAGCGGCGACTGGCTGCACCGATTGCGTGTGGTCGGAATCGACCTCCGCGATCCCGCCCAGGTCGTCGCACTTGCCGAGGACGTGGCCGCGCAAGGCCCTCTCGACATCCTCATCAACAACGCGGCCCAGACCGTGCGCCGCTCCCCCGGTGCCTACTCGGCGCTCGCCGACGCCGAATCGGGCCCCTTGCCGGCGGGACCGCTTCCCGAAGTGCTCACCTTCGGGAAGCCCTCCGACGCGCATCCGGCGGCGCTGACCGGTGCACTGCCCGCGGAGTTGTCCGGTGACGCGCTGACCTCACTCGCGCTCGTGGCCGGGTCGGCGACACCCGAACGGGTCGCCGCCGGCATTGCGGTCGACGCGGGCGGCCTGCTTCCCGATCTCGTGCACACCAACAGCTGGGTGCAGACCGTCGGCGAAGTGGAACCGCTCGAGCTTCTCGAGGTGCAGCTGTGCAACTCGGTGGCACCGTTCATCCTGGTCAACCGGTTGCGGCCGGCCATGGCGGCCTCCCCCGCCCGCCGTAAGTACGTCGTGAACGTCTCCGCGATGGAGGGTCAGTTCGCCGGCCGCCGGTACAAGGGCGCCGGGCATCCGCACACCAACATGGCCAAGGCCGCGCTGAACATGCTCACTCGCACCAGCGCCGAGGAGATGCTCGAGGACGGCATTCTCATGACGGCAGTCGACACCGGCTGGATCACCGACGAGCGTCCCCACCACACCAAGATGCGACTGGCGGAGGAAGGGTTCCACGCTCCTCTCGATCTGGTCGACGGTGCGGCCCGCGTCTACGATCCGATCGTGCAAGGCGAGGCCGGTACGGATCTGTACGGCTGTTTCCTCAAGGACTACCGTCCCGCCCCGTGGTGATGCTCCGGGTGTCGGCCCGCGTCTGCGACCGGGCCGACACGAACACGGTTTGGAGGCCCGTTGCACACCGTCAGGTGACGCGAGCGGACCTCGAGCACGGAGATAATGGACAAGGTCGTCGCCGTTCCACCGCCCGAGGAGAGTTATGTCTGTCGCTGTGGTCCATACCGATAGCCCGGAGGGTCGTGCCGCACTCGTCGCCGCAGCGCGTGAAGCGGCCGATCGGGACGAGCGGCTTGTCGTCCTTCACGTTCTCGACGACGACGGTGCTGTCGCCCGGGCACAGGAGGAGAAGGTGCGCGCCGCCGTCCGCGAGGTCCTCGGGAACGACGACTGGGATCTGTGCACCGAGGTGCACGACGGTGATCGCGTCGGCGCCGTGATCGATCTCGTGGCCCGCACCGGAGCAGAACGAGTCGTGGCGGGAAGCCGCGGCAAGAACGCGGTCGGCAAGTTCCTCCTCGAACGCCCGCTACAGCGGTTGCTGATCGAGGTCGGGGTTCCGGTCCTGATCGTCAAGGCAGCGTGAGCCGGATTCGGGAGTGCCGGTAGTTCACCCGACGCCCTGAGGCGTCACGCTCGCGGTCGGTTCTGCGACGTCCCACGGATGTGACGCGCTTCGCACCCGGACTTACCCGGCAGTAGGGTGAGTCACATGACTGCCTCACGTGACCTCGACATCGTCGTCTACGGCGCCACCGGATTCGTCGGGCGGCTGACCGCTGCCTATCTCGCCGCGCACCTGCCCACCGGCGTCGCCGTCGGACTGGCCGGCCGGTCCGCCGATCGACTCGAGAAAGTGCGTGTGGAGTTGGGCACCGACTGGCCGCTGATCGAAGCCGACTCCGACGACCCGGTCTCCCTGGCGTCACTGGCACGCGCGACGCGCGTGGTCATCAGCACCGTCGGCCCGTACGCCAAATACGGTCTGCCACTGGTCGAAGCGTGTGCCGAAGCCGGAACCGACTACGTCGATCTCACCGGCGAAGTGCTGTTCCACCGGGAGAGCATCGATCGATTCGACGACGTCGCCCGGCGCACGGGTGCACGCATCGTCCACTCGTGCGGTTTCGATTCCATCCCCTCCGATCTGGGCGTCCACGCGCTGTTCCGGGCGGCGGAGGCGGACGATGCCGGTGCCCTCACCGACACGACGTTCGTACTGACGTCGCTGCGCGGCGGGGTCAGCGGGGGCACGATCGACTCGCTGCGACTGCAACTCGACGCCGTGCGCAAGGATTCTGCCGCCCGCAAGATCGCGGCCCGGCCGTACTCCCTGTCCCCCGACCCCGCACAGGAACCCGACCTCGGGCGCCAGAACGACTTCGCGATGGTCGACGGCAAGTCGATTGCCCCGGAACTGTCGGGCTGGAAGGCGCCGTTCGTCATGGCGTCCTACAACACGCGGGTCGTGCGCCGCAGCAACGCGCTCACCGGGTGGGCGTACGGGAAGAAGTTTGCGTACCGGGAGGTCATGAGCGTCGGCTCGTCCGCGTTCTCTCCGGTCCTCGCCGGCCTGGTCGCGGCGGGGAGCGGAGCACTTGCGGCAGGATTGGCGTTTCCGCCCACCCGTTTCCTGCTCGACAAGGTGCTGCCCGCTCCGGGTGAAGGCCCGTCCGAGAAGACCCGGGAATCGGGCCATTTCACCGTCGACCTCTACACGACAACAGAATCCGGCGCACGCTACACCGCACGGTTCGCAGCGCAGGGCGACCCCGGCTACAAGGCGACCGCTGTCATGCTGGCGGAGTCTGCGCTCTCGCTCGCCTCGGGTGGGTCCGCCCTGCATGCGGGCGGCGGAGTCCTCACGCCTGCGGTCGCATTCGGCGACGTACTGACCGAGCGCCTGCGCGACGCCGGTTTCGAAATCTCCGCACGCCGCCTCCCCTGACCGAGGTCAGCCGCTGGTCCTGGCGGCGTTGCCGGCGTCGACGGGGATCACGACGCCACTGAGGTGAACGCTGTCCTCGGCCGCCAGGAACAGCACTGCCCGCGTGACTTCGAAGGGATCGAGCCACGCGACGGGTTGCACGTGGAGGGAGCGGAAGACCGGTTCGACGTCGTCGGCTGTCGGGGATTCCAGATCCGGACGCATGTGGCCGTAGAGCGTCTCGTTGTGGATCATGGGGGTGCTGATGTTGCCGGGTGCGACAGCGTTGACCGTGATGCCGTGCCTTGCGAGATCGAGTGCGGCACTCTTGGTCAGGCCGATCACGCCCCACTTCGAGGCGGAATAGGCGGCAGTGTTGGTGCCGCCCTGACGGCCCAGCATCGAGGAGACGGTCACGATCCGGCCGTAGCCGCGTTCGATCATTCCCGGCGCGACCGCTCCGATGGTGTTGAACACTCCGGTGAGATTGCTGCCGAGGACTTCGTCCCACTGTGCGGTCGTGGTGTGCTGAACCGATCCCATGAGCGTCACCCCCGCGTTGGCGACCGCGATATCGATCCGGCCGAACGCGGAGATACCCGCCTCGACAGCGGCGTTCATCGCGTCCCGATCCCCCACATCGCCGTGCACGACCACGGACCGTGTCCCGGCCTTCTCGACCATGCGAGCGGTCTCCGCAAGATCGTCGGCAGTGGCCATCGGGTAGCTGAGAACGTCACGGTCCTCGCAACGATCGAGGAGAACGACGTCGGCTCCACGCTCGGCGAAGGCCACCGCGTGCGCACGGCCCTGTCCTCGTGCGGCGCCGGTGATGAATGCAACTCTGCCTTCGAATCCGTTCACGCGATTCCTCCAAGTCGTTCCGGTGTGCCCGTAGATCCGCCAGTAAGCCACGGGGCCCCGAACCGTCTCCCGCCGGTCTCACACATCGGGATTACCGGGCGGTGCCGAAACGGCTTTCCCAGATTTTCCGGTGGACGCTGTTGCTGTCGGCGGAACGGGTTATGCTCGACCGGTCGCCGCGAGCAGTGGTGACATCGACGACATCCGAGGACGGTAGCGTGCACGCGACGAGCATCGAGGCGGCTCCGGCCACCATGCTTGCGCTCATGCCGTTCTGGCCTACGCGTCGTGGCGCGTGTTTCGACTGTCTGTGTTGCACCGAGGTCTGTTGCTGAGCGGTTCGACCGCTCCTTTCGGTTCTCACCACCGAGCACAGCTCGGTTACTTTCGGACTTCGGAGCTCTGCTCATGTTCAATTTGCTCGTATTCACCCTTGTCGGCGTCGGTGCGCAGCTCGTCGACGGCGCCCTGGGCATGGCGTTCGGCGTCACCGCGACCACCCTGCTGATCTTCAGCGGTGTCGGTGCCGCTCATGCGAGCGCGGCGGTGCACCTCGCAGAAGTCGGGACCACGCTGGTCTCCGGCGCGTCGCACTGGCGGTTCCGCAACATCGACTGGAAGGTCGTGCTGCGACTCGGTGTTCCCGGGGCGATCGGCGCGTTCCTCGGTGCGACGGTGTTGTCGAGTCTGTCGACCGAGGCAGCGGCACCCGTGACTGCCGCCATCCTGCTGGCGATCGGCGTGTACGTCGCTCTGCGATTCTCGGTGCGGCCACCGGCGGTCGCGCACGCACGGACCTCGCCGCACACGGCGAAGTTCCTCTCCCCTCTCGGCTTCTTCGGCGGCTTCGTCGACGCGAGCGGCGGTGGGGGCTGGGGTCCGATCACGACCAGCACATTGCTGTCGCGCGGCAAAACCGCCCCCCGCACCGTGATCGGCTCGGTGAGCGCGTCCGAGTTCCTCGTGGCCGTGTCGGCGAGCATCGGTTTCCTCGTCGGCCTGGGGCACGAGTCCCTCGGCAATCTGCTGGTGGTCGCCGGTCTGGCTCTCGGTGGCGCCCTGGCGGCTCCGTTCGCCGCATGGCTGGTGAGCCGGGTACCGGCCACGTTGCTGGGTACTGCCGTCGGTGGGGTCATCGTCCTCACCAACGCCTACAAGCTGCTCGGCGTCGCCGACGCCGGACCGATCGCGTCGGCCTCGGTGACGTGCGCGATCGTGGGCGCCTGGATCGCGTTGCTGGCAGTGTCGTGGAAGCGTTCGCGCCTGACTCCGGCCGAGTCCTCCGGGGCGCTGGAGCGCCTCGGTGTGCCCACGCCTGTCCCCCTGCGCGAAACTGTGATCGACGGCGCGGGGAATCCGCGCCCGTAACCGGTTCGGCCGAGCAATGTCCGCTCCCCTCGCCATACCCCACCACCGGGCCCGCCTGATCGCTACTATCCCCGGCGTGACACAAAACCGAATACACATTGTTGCCGCTCTCCTTGCGGGCGGACTGGTACTCGCAGCGTGTTCGGCGGGCTCCCCCGCGGAGGCCGAGACCGGTGGTCCTCGCGATCTCGCCGCCTCCGACTCCCCGGAGAGCAGCGGACCGGACTACGTGGCCGCGGTACGCGCCCGTTTCGCGGATTGCGAGGCGATCGGTGCGACAGTCACTCCCTATGTCGCCGGCCTCGTGTCCACACCGTCGGACAGGTTCGACCCGTCCCGGGTGTACTGCACGTGGGGAAGCCGGGGTTCGTCCGATGCCGGCGGCTCACGCGGCGTCGAGATCCTCATCGAACCGGGCAACGGTGTCGTCGCGACCGCTTCAGCCGCGACCACCGGACTCGAGATGATTCCCGACGAGCAGATCGAATTCTTGGGCGGGCTCGCCTACAGCATGTCCGTCTCGACCGCGGGGACTGCCTTCTCGGCGACGAAAGTCGAACTGCCCCAGGTGTCGGTGTCGATCACCGTCGGGGGCAGCGGCGCGCAGTCGACACCGAGTGGACCTGCCGCTGTCGAGATCACGAAGAAGCTGCTCGGGTTGTAACGCCGAGCGACCGCGGCACCGCCGACGACCCGATCAGACTGACGCGAGGGTGTCGCCGTCGACACCCCAGTGCTTCTCGAGCGCGTCCCGTCCCGCGGCACTGACCGCGAGACCACGACCGCGGCGAGCGGGCAGGACCCAACCGGCTGCGAGGGCGTGACTCGCGAGGACGGCGCCGAGTCGTCCTGCGAGGTGTGGCCGCCGCTCCGTCCAGTCGGGACACGCCCGGCAGAGCGGTCGGCGGGACGACGCGCCTGCCGCGAGGTCCAGGCCGATGTCGCCGAGCCGGATCAGCCCGAGATCGGTCGCCTCCAGCCCTCTTTCCTCGCACAACCACCCGGCCCGGACCATTGCGTCGGTCAACGCGACGCCGAGACGCCCGGCGAGATGGTCGTAGCACAGCCGTGCCTGCGCAAGGTCTTCGGCCTGACGAGATTGCCGGTACGACACCACCGGAGCAGAGGGGCACAGATGGCCGAGCTGTTCGAGCGCAGCGGCGATGGTGGGACCGGCGATGCGGTAGAAGCGTTGCCGGCCGCGTACCGTGCCCACGATGAGGCCGGCGTCGCAGAGAATCGCCAAATGCCCACTCGCAGTGGATGGGCTGACCCTCGCAGCCGCAGCCAATTCCGATGCCGGCCGACTCGATCCGTCCATGAGCGCATTGAGCACGACCGACCGCGCGGGGGCCGACAGCGCGTGCCCGATCACCGAGAAGTCTTTACTCACAACACAACTGTAGAACGGGGACAGTTCGGCGCACGCCGAAACTTTGCAGGGATACGGTGCCGACATGACTCGACACCACTACAGCGCTCACATCGAATGGCAGGGCACGACAGGAGCAGGGTACGGCGGGTATTCACGCACTCACACCGCCACCGCTCCGCCGGCAGCCCAGCAACTTTCTCTCAGCGCTGATCCGGCGTTCCGCGGGGACGCGGACCTGCTGGACCCCGAGCAGCTCCTGGTCACCGCCGCCTCGTCCTGCCAACTGCTCTCGTTTCTCGCGGTTGCTGCTCAGGCCGGCCTCGACGTGCTCTCCTACGAGGACGCCGCCACTGCGGTGCTCGATACCGGTAGCGCCCCTCCGCAGATAGCCGAAATCCGGCTCGCACCGATGATTCGCGTCGCTCCGGGAACCGATCACGAGAAGGTCCGCACCGCGGCCGCCGCCGCGCACCGCGGGTGCTACATCGCGAACACGCTGAAGTGTCCCGTTCAGGTCGAGGTGACGGTGATCGACGCATGAGCACCCTCCGCGATATCGAAGTAACACTCCCCGACGAGCCCGGTGCCCTCGCGCATTTCGGTGAGCTGCTGGGCCGGGCGGGAGTGAGCCTCGAAGGCGGTGGCGTCTTCACCTTCCGAGGTACAGCGATCGCCCATTTCCTCGTCGGCGACGCCGAGACCGCGAGTCGCGTGCTCGACACGGCAGGCGTCGGGCCGGTGACGATCCGGCCCGTGGTGATGCTCGCGCTCGATCAGGAGGTGCCCGGTCAGCTGGGTGCCTTCACGCGCTGCCTTGCGGACGAAGCGATCAATATTCTCGTCCAGTACAGCGACCACGACCACCACCTCGTCATCGTCACCGACCCAGCGCGACACGAGGACGCCCGACACGTCGCCGCAGAGTGGACGACCCGGTCGCAGCGAAGCGGGTGACTGCGCGATCGGCACGCCCCTGCGCACCGATCGCCCGATACCCGCCACGAGGCCACACACGGTGCACTACCTTGAAGCCAGAGCGCGACCGAATTCGATTGCCCGACAAGGACAATCGGTGCATTCGCGTGGATTGTCCGCACTGGGCCGGACACGAAACCGGCATTCACCTCTAGGGAGATCTCATGTCCACTGTTCCCGCACGCCGCGCCTGGAACCCGTTTCCGGAACTGTCCGACTTCTTCGATTCGATCGGCGGGTTCCGCCCGACTCTCGGCAACAACATCATTCGCGTCGAGGACGAACTGGCAGACGGCCGCTACATCGTGCGCGCCGAAATGCCCGGTCTCGATCCCGACAAGGACATCAACGTGCAGGTGAACGACGGGCGGCTCGAGATCTCGGCCGAGCGCACCGACAAGAAAACGGACAACGGCCACTCCGAGTTCACCTACGGTTCCTACCGGCGCAGCGTCACCCTCCCGCGCGGAGCCAAGGAGGACGACATCGACGCCTCGTACGCCCAAGGAATTCTGACCGTGTCCGTCGGTATCGGCGACACCGACTCGTCCGCGAAGAAGATCGAGGTCAAGAAAGCGGACTGACGCGGACGTCGGCCTGTGCTTCCGCGTTCCTGGTGAGGACACCGCGTGCGATGAGAGCTTGCGCGCAGATATAGGTGATCATGATCCAGAAACCGGTGGCGGGCAGGGAGAACCCGTCGACGAAGGCGTTCAGCGCGATCAGCGAATCCGAGACCACGAAGACGACCGCGCCCCACGCGACGGTCCGGGACACGCCCGTCGCGAGAACCGCCATCGTGGCGATGCACGCTCCGTAGATCGTCACCGCGACGACGAGAGCCCCGGCGCCCGGCGCACACACCGCGATCAGAATCACCACTGCCGCGGCGTACGGCGCGAGAAGCCACCGGTTCGTGCGGATCACGCTGCGGTGGCGGTAGGGCAGGAACGCGGCGATATACGTGATCTGGGCACACAGGAAGAACCCGATCAGCACGAGGAATGCTGTGTCGCCGTCGAACAGGTCCGGGGCTGCGTCGCCGAGCCACGAAAACACCAGCGCGAGAAGCGTCAGTGTCACCAGCCGATCCCGGGGACGCGCGGTCCGGGCGGCCACTCCGAGCGCGAGCAGCGGCATGAGCAGCCACTGAGTGGACTCGGTCACGAAGGAATCAGGGTCCACCAGCTGGGCGACGAGGTGCGCCACTGCGACGGCCGCGAACGCGACGAATGCGGCGGTAGCGGCCGCAGTGCGGTTCACCGCTCGCCGCCGTCACCCGTGGACACCGCGCTGCCGACGTTCGTAGCCGTAGCGCCGGCAGACTCTTGTTCGCCCACACCGTCGAACGCATCGAGAATTCGTTGCGCCGCCAGAGCCGCGGTGAGCGATCCGTCTTGCACCGCCGCCTCGACCTCGCCCCGGATCGCCTTGACCCGCGGTGCGGATTCGAGACGCCGCAGCAGCTGGTCGTGCACCATCGTCCAGGTCCAGTCGATCTGCTGACGACGCCGGTTCTCTTCGAATCGGCCCGCCTCGGTCAGCACGCGACGGTGCTCGAGGACGGTGTCCCAGAACGTGTCCAGGCCGCTGCCTTCGAGCCCGCTCATCGTGATGACCGGAGGTTTCCACAGCGCGTCGTGCGGGTGCACGAGCCGCATGGCCCCGGCGAGTTCCCGGGCGGCGACGCGGGCGTCGCGCTCGAACTTGCCGTCGGCCTTGTTGACGGCAACGAGATCGGCCAGTTCGAGCACGCCCTTCTTGATGCCCTGCAACTGGTCGCCGGTGCGCGCGAGTGTCAGGAAGGTGAAGCAGTCCACCATGTTCGCGACCGTCACCTCGGACTGCCCGACACCGACGGTTTCGACGAGAATCACGTCGAATCCGGCCGCCTCGAGCAGCACCATGGTTTCGCGGGTGGCCTTCGCGACACCGCCGAGTGTTCCGGCGGTCGGCGACGGCCGGATGAAGGCATCGCGTTCCACCGACAATCTGGCCATGCGGGTCTTGTCACCGAGAATCGATCCGCCGGTGCGGGTCGACGACGGGTCGACCGCCAGGACCGCCACGCGGTGCCCCTTGCCCAGCAGGTACATGCCGAGGTTGTCGATGAACGTCGATTTGCCGACACCGGGAACGCCGGTGATGCCGACCCGGATCGCCCCGCCCGCCTCCGGGAGCAGGCGCAACAGCAACTGCTGCGCCTGCTCCCGATGGTCGTTGCGGGTGGACTCGACCAGGGTGATCGCCTTCGCCACGGCGGCTCGCTGTCCCGCGAGCACCGCGTCGGCGAGAGCGTCGGTATCGACCGGAGGTCTGCCCATGTCCGGTCTATCCCTGGACGTGGTGGCCGAGCTGGGCTGCCAGCTTCGTGAGCAGGCCGGCGGCCGCGTCGGCGATCACGGTTCCGGGCGGGAAGATCGCCGCGGCACCTGCCTGGTAGAGCTCGTCGAAATCCCCGGGCGGAATGACGCCGCCCACCACGATCATGATGTCCTCGCGGCCCACCTCGGCCAGTGCCTGCTTGAGAGCAGGAACGAGAGTGAGGTGACCCGCGGCCAACGACGACACACCGATGACGTGCACGTCGTTGTCGGCCGCCTGCTGGGCGACCTCTTCGGGCGTCTGGAACAGCGGTCCGACATCCACATCGAAGCCGAGGTCGGCGAACGCGGTGGAGATCACCTTCTGTCCGCGGTCGTGGCCGTCCTGCCCCATCTTCGCGACGAGGATGCGGGGCCGGCGGCCCTCCTCTTCAGCGAACTTCTCGACGAGTTCCGTTGCCGTGGTGATGTTGGTCGCCTTTCCGGCCTCGTCGCGGTACACCCCGCTGATCGTGCGGATCTCGGCCTGGTGCCGCCCGTAGACCTTCTCGAGGGCGTCGGAGATCTCTCCGACAGTCGCTTTCGCGCGTGCCGCGTCGATCGCGAGGGCCAGCAGGTTGTTCTCCATGCCGCCGTCGGCCGACGCGGCGGCGCGGGTCAGCTCGGCGAGCGCGGCCTTCGTTGCCGCCTCATCGCGGTCACTGCGAAGCCGCTCGAGCTTCGCGATCTGCTCGGCGCGCACCTTGGAGTTCTCGACCTTGAGCACCTCGATGGTGTCCACCTCGTCGGGAACATACTTGTTGACGCCGATCAGCGGCTGGCGCCCGGAGTCGATACGGGCCTGGGTGCGCGCGGCAGCTTCCTCGATGCGCAACTTCGGGATGCCTTCGGAGATGGCCTGTGCCATTCCGCCGGCTTCCTCGACCTCGGCGATGTGCGCGCGGGCCCGGTTGGCGAGCTCGTGGGTGAGCCATTCGACGTAGTGCGAGCCACCCCACGGATCGATGGGCCGGGTGGTGCCCGACTCCTGCTGCAACAACAGCTGCGTGTTGCGGGCGATACGGGCGGAGAAGTCGGTCGGCAACGCGATCGCCTCGTCCAGCGCGTTGGTGTGCAGCGACTGGGTGTGACCCTGTGTCGCGGCCATCGCCTCGACGCAGGTACGCGTGACGTTGTTGAACACGTCCTGCGCGGTCAGCGACCACCCCGAGGTCTGCGAGTGGGTGCGCAGCGACAGCGACTTGGCGGACTTCGGTTCGAACTTTTCGACCAGTTCGGCCCACAGGAGCCGGCCGGCGCGGAGCTTGGCCACCTCCATGAAGAAGTTCATTCCGATCGCCCAGAAGAACGACAGCCGTGGTGCGAACTTGTCGATGGCCATGCCTGCGTCCAGCCCGGCACGGATGTACTCCACACCGTCGGCGAGGGTGTACGCCAGCTCCAGATCGGCGGTCGCTCCGGCCTCCTGGATGTGGTAGCCGGAGATCGAGATGGAGTTGAACTTCGGCATCTTCGCGCTGGTGTACGAGAAGATGTCGGAGATGATCCGCATCGACGGCTTCGGCGGATAGATGTAGGTGTTGCGGACCATGAACTCTTTCAGAATGTCGTTCTGAATGGTTCCGGCGAGTTGTTCGGGCTTGACGCCCTGCTCTTCCGCGGCGACGACGTACAGCGCGAGAATCGGCAGCACCGCGCCGTTCATCGTCATCGACACGGACACCTGGGACAGATCGATGCCGTCGAAGAGTTGCCGCATGTCGAGGATCGAGTCGATCGCAACACCGGCCATACCGACATCGCCCTGGACGCGCGGATGGTCGGAGTCGTAGCCGCGGTGGGTCGCGAGGTCGAAGGCGACCGACAGGCCCTTCTGCCCGGCCGCGAGATTGCGGCGGTAGAAGGCGTTGGACTCCGCGGCGGTGGAGAATCCGGCGTACTGGCGGATGGTCCACGGCTGGTTGACGTACATCGTCGGGTAGGGGCCGCGCACGAAGGGCGCGATCCCCGGGTAGCTGTCGAGGGGGTAGCCCTCGGCGACGATCGCGTCGCGGTCCGCCCGGGTGTAGACCGGCTTGACGTCGATCCCCTCGGGGGTGGACCACACCACTTGGTCCTTGGTGTACAGGTTGGCGGTGGCGACGGATTCGGTGAGCGCGTCGGCCTGCTCCGGAGTGGGAGCGGACGGCACCGGCGCCGCCGGATCAGTCAGCGGGATGTCGGCGAAGCTGCCGATCTCGTGTTCGATACTCACTTACGCTCCCAGGGTGTCGAGCAGGTCGGTCAGCGCGGCAACCGCGTCGATACGGGCGGTGAGGAAGCCGTCGGGACGGCTCTCGCCCTGCACATCGCCGACGGCTTTCTCCGGTCCGGCGAGCAGCACGGTCGTGATTCCCGCGGCGCGCAGCGCGGCGGTGGCGGTCGCGGCTTCCTGGCCGTACCGGGCATCGGTGCCGCAGAGGATCGCGATACTCGCGCCGGAGCCGCTGACGGCGGCGGCGACGGCATCGCCCGTGAGATCGAGCGGACCCGGGTTGACGGTCTCGATGCCGCCCGATGCCATCAGGTTCGCGGCGAAAGTGCTGCGGCCGTTGTGTTCTGCGACGGGTCCGAGCGGTGCGAGCAGCACCTTCGGCCGGGCGCCGTGTGCGGCGAGGTAGACGTCCGAGCGGTCACGCAGCGCCTCGAACGGCGCCGCATAGCGCGCGGCGAACGTGCCGGCGTCCGCGGCTCCGGCGGGGAGCGGGGCCTCGGCGAGATTGGGGAACTCGTTGATGCCGGTGAGCGCGGTCCTGCGATGCGCGATGTCGTCTTCCCTGTGCGCACGGGTCGCGGCGATGCGTTCGGCGACCAGCCCCGACTCGAGGGCGGCGCGGTATCCACCGGCAGCTTCGATCTCCTGGAAGAACTCCCAGGCCTTGGCGGCGATCTGCGCGGTGAGTTCCTCGACGTACCAGGATCCGGCGGCGGGGTCGAGAACGCGGCCGAGGTTGGATTCCTCGAGGAGCAGCAACTGGGTGTTGCGGGCGATGCGTGCGGCGAACCCTTCGGACACGCCGAGCGCGCCCGTCGGCAAAGCGGCATCGAACGGCAGCACGGTCACGGCGTCGGCACCGCCGATGCCCGCGCCGAATGCGGCGAGGGTGGTGCGCAGCATGTTCACCCAGGGGTCGCGCTGGGCCATCATCGCGGCCGAGGTGACTGCGTGCTGGGGAGCGTTGCCGGCTTCCGGTGCGCCGACCACCTGGGCGATACGTGCCCACACTTGCCGGCCCGCGCGGAACTTCGCGATGGTCTGGAACTGATCGTCCGTCGCAGCCAGGCGGAACTCGATCTGTCCGAGCGCCTGCTCCGGCGAGAGTCCGGCGGTGATCAGTTCGCGAACGTACGCGAGACCGGCGGCGACCGAGGCGGCGAGTTCCTCGGCGTCCGAGGCACCGGCGTCATGGAATGCGGTGCCGTCGACGGTGAGGGCCCGAACCGTGCCGGTTCGCTCTGCCGCCACGACCGCGAGTTCGACCGCTTCCGGCACGGTGGTGTCCGCGCGGCCCGAGAATTCGCTGGTCAGCGGCGCGGCACCGAGAAAGAGGCGTACGGCATCCGGGTCGGCGAGGTCGCTGCGGGAATCGACGACCGCGTACAGCGCTGCGGTGGCAGCAACGGTCTCGGCCCGGGCGTCGAGTGTCACCGGCGCGAGGTCGAGCAGTACGTTCTCGAGGGCTGCGCCGAGAGACTCGACGGGAAGGTCGGTGCCGCCGACACGCAGCCACAGTGCACCGACGCCGTTTTCGAGTCCGTTGAGGATGCGCTCGTTGACCTTGGTGGCGGTGCCGTAACCGGTCGCTGCCGCGTCGCCGCCGAACTGCGCGGACACCAGCCAACCGGTGGTGACGTCGCGGGTGGAGGAACCTCCGCGTACGAACGGGAACTCACCGGGCAACGGGACTTCGGGACGTTCGTCGCGAATGCCGTAGAGGGGGTTCACGGTGACACCGTCGTACGTCGTGGTCTCGAGCAGTCGCTGCGGCTCAGGGCCGAGTTCTGCCGGATCGACACGCCGGGACTTCGCGAGCACTCCCGCGACCGCGTCCTGCCACTGCGCATATGCGCGCGCGGCGTCCTCGGCTTCTGCAGCTAATGACACGTGCGATTCCTCCTACTGCGGCATGCAGGATCTGTTCGGCGGCGTTGTGGGCCGGAGGCGGATGATCCCGAAAAGGTTAAACCTTTGTCGCTGTGATGCTAGCCGCACACTCTGGGCACTCACTGTGGGGATTCCCACAGATTCTCTAACGATCGATAAATGTGGTCCGCAGTGTGTGATCGGGCACGCCGGTCGCGGCACCTCCGGAAGTACCGCGCCCCGCGGGTACGCTCAGACCCCGTGACGAGGATTATCGGAGACCGCAGGATCCTCGGTCTCCTCCTCTTGCTCGCCGGCCTGATCGCCGTGGCGCTGCTGGTTCCGCTCCCCTCCGTAGGACAGATTCGGGAGTGGTCCCAGTCGGTGAACGGCCCCACGCTGATCCTGACGTTCTTTGCGATCCACACACTCGTGACGATCGCTCCCGTGCCGCGAACGGTGTTCACGCTCAGCGCCGGTGTGCTCTTCGGGAGCGTGACCGGAATCGCGGTGTCGGTCGCCGCAACAACCGCAAGCGCGATTCTGGCGTTTCTTCTGCTGCGCGCCGTAGGGCGCACCGTCGTCGAGGCGCATCTGACGCACCCCGCCGCCAAGGCGGTCGATCTGCGCCTGGCCCGCCGTGGCTGGCTCGCTGTCGGGTCCCTGAGATTGATCGCGGCTGCACCGTTTTTTGTCGTCAACTGCTGTTGCGCGGTGTCGTCGGTGCGATTCGTGCCGTACACCCTCGCCACGATGATCGGCATCCTTCCCGGCACCGTCGGTGTCGTGTTGCTCGGCGACGCCCTCACCGGCCGGGCCGATCCCGCGTTGATGGTCGTCAGCGCCGTGTGTATCGCGGTCGGTATCGGTGGCCTCCTACTCGAAGCGCGACTCCCCGAACCGGCGGGCTCGGCTCTGGATGCTGTCGTCGATCCCCCGGCACACTCGCCCCGGAGCGAGTGACATGCCCCGGTCGATACTGAGTATTGCCCCGGCTCTGCCGCACTCCCCTTCACACTGGGAGCGATGACGGGGAGCGGAGCGGGAAGATGACGAGATACGAGTCCATTCGCGTCGAGACCGAGGATCGCGTGACCACGGTGGTCATGGCGCAACCGGGTCGTCGCAATGCCGTCGACGGTGCGATGGCTGCGGAACTCGCGCGGGCATTCGAAGAGTTCGACACCGACCCCGGCACCGACGTCGCCGTCCTGTACGGCGAGGGCGGGACGTTCTGCGCCGGCGCCGATCTGAAATCGATCGGTACAGAGAGAGCCAACACCGTCGCGGTGGAGGGTCACGGCCCGATGGGCCCGACGCGCCTGAGCATGTCGAAACCGGTGATCGCGGCGATCGAGGGCTATGCGGTGGCCGGTGGTCTCGAGCTTGCGATCTGGTGTGACCTGCGGGTTGCCGCGTCGGACGCCGTGTTCGGCGTGTTCTGCCGGCGCTGGGGAGTACCGCTCATCGATGGCGGCACCGTGCGCCTACCGCGACTGATCGGCGAGAGCCGGGCCATGGACATGATTCTGACCGGCCGGCCGGTGGGTGCGGACGAGGCGCTCGGTTTCGGCCTGGCCAATCGTGTGGTCGAGCCCGGCACCGCGCGAGCAGCCGCAGAGCAGCTTGCCCGCGAGCTGACGCGCTTTCCGCAAACCTGCATGCGCAACGACCGCCGGTCGGCTCACAACCAGTTCGGACGCACAGAGCGAGAGGCCATGGCACTCGAGATCCGGGTCGGGATGGAATCTCTCGCGGTCGATACGACCCACGGCGCTGCTCGGTTCAGCGACGGAGAAGGCCGCCACGGCGACTTCTCGTAGACCGGCCCGGCTGGACGGGCGTGCGCCACGGGGTCATTTTGCCGGGGTCTTGCGGGGCCGTCCCCGGCGCGCCGGCCGGGCAGGAGACGGGCTCGCCGGCTCCGTCGACGGTTGTTCCTCGGCCCCCGATGCGCCGGACGGAGCGTCGCGCCAGCTGATTTCGATTTCGATTTCGATCTCGTCGCCGTCGACCTCGATCTCCAGCTCCCACCGCACTCGGTCGGCGACCTCCATCGTCACCGAGTCACCGGACGATCCCAGCTCCACCTCCGAGCCGTCGGCGAGAGCACGGCCGAGTTCGATCAGCCGCTCGGACGCTTCCTTACGAGAAAGCTCGGACGTCTTCTTGATCTCCAGCTTGGGCACGACGACTCCTGACCTCAGCGCAGTGTGCACTCACCGTAACCGCCGCGAGGTATGTGACCGGCCCGAACGAGAAGACGGACGGCGGGTCAGCGGCCGCACGAACCTTCGCGACCTCTGCCTGCATCGCCCTCGCTCGTGGGAAACTCGATCTCGGGATGGGTATCACACCGGGTACCGGTGTGGCTTCCCGGCCGCTCCGGCGACCCCGACCGAACGGCGGTGCACACCGCATGAGCGAACACCCACCTGCCGGCGAATCGTCCGGGGAAGTAGTGGCTCCTCGGCGGCTGCTGGGTCTCCTGCTGGCGATGGCGATGTTCGTCCTCGTCGTCGATACCTCACTGATGAACGTGTCCATCTCGTCTGTGGTTCGCGATCTCGACACGACCGTGAGCGGTGTTCAGTCGGCGATCGCGCTCGAGGCACTGGTCTCGGCCGCGTTCATCCTGATCGGCAGCAAGATCGGCGACCTCATCGGACGGAAGCGGGCCTACGTACTCGGCCTGCTGGGCTATGCCGTCGGTGCGACAGCCATGGCACTCGCACAGACCCTCACGGCGGTCATCGTCTTCTGGGCCGTCCTGGGCGGTATCGGCGCGTCGCTGCTGTTACCCGCCATGCAATCGCTCATCCACGGAAACTTCGAAGGGAAGGCGCAGAAGAAGGTCTACGCCCTGGTCGGGGCGGCCGCCGCGATCGCCGCTGCGGTCGGGCCACTGCTCGGCGGGTTCATCACCACGTTCCTGTCGTGGCGGGTGGGCTTCGTCCTCGAGGTTGTCGTCATCGGGATCGTGTTGTGCGGGATCGGACTCGTCCGCGACGTGCCGTACACCGGTCCGCGGACGATCGACCTGGTCGGCGCCGCCCTCTCCGTCGTGGGAATGGGTGGCGTCGTACTGGGGATTCTGGTGTGGCAGGAAGGCGGCGAGTTCGTCGGCGTGCTCCTCGTGCTCGGCGCACTCTCGCTGGTCTGCCTCGCGGGCTGGCTCGTGCGCCGCAAACATCGAGGGAAGACGACGTTGCTGGACCCGGATCTGTTTCACTCCACGATGTTCCGGCTTGGAATCACGGGACAGATGCTCCAGCAGATCGCCCTGGGCGGGACGATGATCGCGTTGCCCATCTACCTACAGATGGTGCTCGAATACAACGCGCTTCAAGCGGGACTGTCGCTCGCGCCGCTGTCTCTCAGTATGTTCGCGGTGGCGTTGCTCGCAGGCAACAAGGCCGGCGACCGGCGCCCCAGCAGCATCATCCGCGGAGGATTCGTGCTGTTGACGATCGGCATCGCCGCGCTGATACCGATCGTGCCGCGAGCCGAATTCGGATGGGGGCTCATACTTCCCCTGATGATCGCCGGATCCGGCCTCGGTTTGCTGGTGTCCCAGCTCAACAACTACACACTCGCACCGATCGACGAAGAGCGCATCAGCGAAGCGGCGGGGGTCAACTCCGCGTCGGGGTCGTTCGGACTCTCGTTCGGACTCGCATTCGCAGGTGCTCTGATGCTGGCGACACTGTCCTTCACGTTCACGTCCATGGCGGAATCGAGCACCGTACTCCCTCCGGCCGAGCAGCGTCAGGTCGCGCACGTGCTCGAGGACGACGCGCAGGTCATGAGCAACACACAACTCGAACAACTGCTCGTAGAACAGCCGCCGGTGATTCGAGACGAGATCGTTCGGATCAACACGGACAGCCGTCCTCGCGCTCTCCAGGTTGCCTTGCTCGTTCCCCTTGTCGCAGGCCTCGCCGGGATCGTCACATGCCTACGGATGGGGCGCATACCCGATCCGGAATCCCACGAACCGGCGGACAGCACCTAGGCGGTGGTGTCCCCGGTCAGACCGGCCCTGCGCCGGGTCGCCTCGGTGATCGCGGACCAGTCCTGACGGGCCTGCCCGTGGGCCAGCGCATCGATGAACACATCTTCGAGCACGCTTCCGAACGGCAGTGTCACATCGGCCTCCCGCGCCTGGGCGCGTGCGAGACGCACATCCTTCAGCCCCAGAGCCAGTCCGAATCCGGTCGGCTCATACGTGCGACGAGAGATCATCCGCCCGTAGCCCTCGTAGACGGCACCGGGGAACAAGCTGTCGTTCATGATGTTCATCAGCAACTCCGGTGATCCGCCCACCTTCTCCGAGATGGTCGTCGCCTCGGCCATGGCCTGGAGTGCGTTGGCGATCAGATAGTTGCCGAGAATCTTGACGATGTTGGCCTGCTTGGGGTCCTCGCCGATCCGCCACGTCCGGCGTCCGATCGCCTCGAGCAGCGGAGCCACTTCCTCCACGGCGGAGGAGTCACCCGCGGCGAGCACCGTCAGGTTGCCCGCGTCCGCAACTTCCGCGCGCCCGAAGACCGGGGAGGCCACGTAGCGGACGCCGATACCTGTCAGCGCCTCCGCAGCGTGGGTAGCCATTTCGGGGCTCACCGTGGCGAGGTTGACGTGGATGGCACCCGGCGGCATCGCAGCGAGAGAGTCGGGAGACAGTACGGTGCCCGCGAATGCGTGGTCGTCGGCGAGTGCACTACACGAGATGGGCACACGCAACGCCTCCGCCGGCGAGTCGACTTCCGTGGCACCGTACTCGACCACAGCGCCGGCTTTGCCGGGGCTTCGATTCCAGACGGAGACGGTGTTTCCGGCTCGTGCCATATTGCGGGCCATCGGTGTACCCATCGTGCCGAGGCCGAGAAATCCGATCTCCACAGCAAAGTCCTTCCCATCGGGAAAGCGTGTTGGCGGCCGGTTCAACTCTAGCGCCGCCTCCGTGCGGGCGCGGGCGCTCGACGGAAGCGGGCGAACGGTCGCGGCGGCTCGTGAGACCCGAGAGAAGCAGTACCGCCGGATCACGCAGGGTCGTGGATCAGTCGTTCTGCAGTGCGTCGATCGCGGCTGCGAGTTTGGCGGCGGCGTCCTCCGCGACCTCACGCAACCCCTCGGTGTCGGCCACCTGCACCATGATCTGCGGGTTCATCGCATCGATGATGATCACGTCGTCGTTCTCGGGGTCCCGACGCACCACGACATTGCAGGGCAGGAGAAGTCCGATCTGCCTGTCCGTGGTCACGGCGCGATGCGCGAGTGGCGGATTGCACGCGCCGAGAATCACGTAGTCTTCGATGTCCTCGTCGAGCTTGGCCTTGAGCGTCGCCTTCATATCGATCTCGGTGAGAACACCGAAACCCTGCTCCGACAATGCTTTTCGAGTCCGGTCGAGTGCGTCGTCGAAGGTGGTCGCGAGAGTGGTCGAGAGTGCGAGGGTCATGGGTGTTTCCTTTCCGGTCCGGCGTCGGGCCCGCTTTGCGTCAGGCGGGCGCCGCCTCTCAGTATACCCCTCGGGGTATCCCCACTCCCCGTTCGGACGCCCGGCCCACCGGGCCGACCGAGGGTGCGCGACGAACTCGGACCCCTACTCCGGCGAGGGCGACGCCGGCGTCCTCGACGGCCCGGACCAACTCACGACCACCGACCGCACCCCCGAACATTCCAGCATCGACCGAATCGGCCCGCCTGCGCACAACTGACGGTCGAGTTCTCTCTGTTGCGCGCCCAGATCACGGCCGTCGGGTACCCCGACGAGGATCTCGACAGGGGCAGTACTGCGCCCACCCTCGAGCAGGAGTTGTTCCTCGTGGACGGCATGGACCGGGACGTCCTCGTTTCCGGCAGCATCTCCGACGACGAGCGCGACGTAGTCGGCTTCGTCGTCGTGGTAGACGACGAGATGGCTGGGGCGCGTCGTTGCGGGCAAGGAAACGTCCACGTGCTCGCCTCGACGCACCTCCTGCAGTTCCCCACCGAGGCTCACCCGCCGGGCAGTCCAGCTGAAGAATCCGGTATCAAGCTCCTTCATCGCTCGCCCGCTCTCCTCGTGGTCACTCGTACGAGAGTTATTCGTCGCCGGAGTGCGGCGGGACGGGTGAGTGTTTCTGCGGACCTCCGCCGTCACACGTCAGCGCGAGCGGCGCTTGTCGCGTAACCGGGTAGCGAACTCGCGCGCCTTGCGCTGGTTCTCCGGTTTGGACGCTTCGCGCTTGACCACCTGGATTGCCTTGACGGCCACGCCGCCCTTGATGACCCTGCTGAGCATTCCCATCGTGTGCCTCCTGTCGTGCGGACATCGAATCCGATACTTCAAACGGTACGAGCCGACACCGGACTGCGCGACCTACCGGTAGTACTCCGGACCCACCAGGAGGCAAGGCAATGCTCCCGCAGTGACGACGGACGATCATCACGATCCACAGAAAGGACACGATATCCAGGTCCGAAGGTCCCTGATCGCGCGACGATCATCCCTTGTGCTGGGCCGACTTCCTGCAGAGAATCACCGCATGGGGAACTTCGGGGTGCCCGCCGATCTTTCGGACGACGAGATCGTAGAAGGCCTCTATTTTTGGCGAAACAGACTGCGCCACTTCGCTTCCGAAGGAGACACCGTCGCCGAGGAAGAGGCTCGCGCCGCCCTCGGACAATTCACGAGCGAGGCTCAGCGGCGCGGACTTCACTGAGGCGGGCGACCGCTCCCCCGGCTGTCGTCCGACGCCGCCCGGCGTTCGCTGCGCCCACCGCCGTGGCCGGATCGACCGTCGTCGATGCGTGGGAAACATGGGGGATCGCTAACGGTTTCCGGTTTCTCTCGGCGAGTCGAGTGGGCTCACCCGAACGGCCACAGTGGGTTCTGCGGAATCCTGCCCTTCCGACGGAACCGTCGGATCCACCACGAGAACAGGGACCGGACAGTGCGCCGTGAGATACTCCGCCACGCTGCCGAGCATCCGGGTCGACATCCCGCGGCCCCGCTTCCCGACGACCAGCACGTCTGCACGGTGGTTCTCGGCGTACCAGCGCAGGCACTCTCCGGGCGGACCTGCAAGAACCGCGTAACCCACCGGAACGGTCCCGGCGCCGGAGGCTGCCGCGGTCAGACGCTGCTTCGCCCGGTCCACCATCGTCGAGTCGGGGTCGTTGGCGTCGTCGTAGGACACGACCGCGACCAGCTCGAGAACTCCGCCGCCGCTCCCGAACAAGCGCAGCGCCGAGTGCAGCGCGTGCTCGGCCTCGACGGAAGCGTCGTACCCGACCATTACGCGGAGTCCGGACGCCTTCGCGGCGTCGGCGCCCCAGCTGTCGACGGACGTCACGTCGACGGAGCGGGGATTGCGTTCGACTCGCTCGTACGCAATGGGGACGAACAACGGCCCGAGGATCACCGCGATGAGTGTCCATCGACCGTCGTGTCCGCGGCGCGCCATCCATAGACCCGTCAGCAATCCGACGCACACCCACACGACGACGAAGACGGCAAATACGGTCCAGTTCACGATCTTCTCCTCGTACACGATGCAGCATCACGGTGTGTCCGCGTGCGGACCTCGGGGACAGTGCGCACCTCGGGGACAGTGCGGAAGTCGGGGACAGTGCGGAAGTCGGGGACTGTGTCCCGCGCCGAGCTCGGCCGAACTCTGCCTCCCGGCGCCGCGCCGAGCCCGATCTCAGGCATGACGCTCACCCTTCTGGTAGACGTCGGGGATCCCGTCTCCGTCGTCGTCGACCGTCTCCAGTGCGACGATCCTCCGGTAGGTGCGGTTGCGGACGACAAGCACCGACGAAGCGCACAAGGCACTGAGCAGCGAGCCGCACAGGACGGCGACCTTGATGTGGTCGGCGGCAGGAGTCCCCGCGCCGTACGCGAGATCCCCGATCAGCAACGACACCGTGAATCCGATACCGCCGAGCAGCGCGACACCGAACACATCGACCCAGCTCAGTTCGTCGTCCAGGTGCGCGCGGGTGAAGCGCGCCACCAGGTAGCTGACACCGAAGATTCCGACGACCTTACCGATGACCAAGCCCGCAATCACGCCGATGGAGATGGGATCGGTGAGGGCATCGGCCAACCCCGTGAGGCCGCCGACCGTCACGCCGGCGGCGAAGAACGCGAACACCGGTACCGCGACTCCGGCGGACAGCGGGCGAATCCGGTGTTCGATGTGCTCGGCCACCGGAACCTTATTACCGTCGACCATCCGTGACACCGGAACCACGAACCCGAGCAGGACGCCGGCAATCGTGGCGTGCACCCCGGATTCGTGGACGAGCCACCAGGTGACAGCAGCCAAGGGCACCAGCACCCACCATGCGTTCACCCCGCGCTGCAGGGCGAACCCGAACGCCAGCAGGGGAAGCAACGCAGCGCCGAGAAAGAGCAGCTTTACATCGTCGGTATAGAACACGGCGATCACCGTCACCGCCAGGAGGTCGTCCACCACGGCCAGCGTGAGCAGAAACGTCCGCAGCGCCGACGGCAGGTGTGCGCCGATCACAGCGAGGATGGCCACCGCGAACGCGATGTCGGTCGCGGTGGGGACCGCCCAGCCGTTGAGCGCCTCCGCACCGCCGCGCGCGTTGATCGCAACGAAGATCAACGCGGGGACCACCATGCCGCCGAGCGCGGCGGTGACAGGCATCGCGGCGCGGCGCAGATCCCGCAGACTGCCTTCGACGAATTCGCGCTTCAGTTCCACACCGACGACGAAGAAGAAAACCGCGAGCAGCCCGTCCGCCGCCCACGTGCCCAACGACAAATCCATGTGGAGCGCCGACGGACCGACGGTGGTCTCGCGCAAGGCGTGGTAGGAGTCGGACCACGCGGTGTTCGCCCAGATGAGCGCGGCGACCGCCCCGACGAGCAGCAGGATGCCGCCCACCGTTTCTTTGCGCAGAATGTCCGCCACACGCCGGGATTCCTCCCAGGAACCACGGGACAGGAACGGAAGGCCGGAGAAGATGCTCGACATCACACGTCCTCGGAAGACAGCGCGGCCGACTGTCGTGCGGGGCAGCATCGGCCGGGCCGAGAATTCACGACGGGAGTCAACGCGCCGGGCATCCCGGCAGGCGGGGTTGGAGATACAACACGACGGTACACACAGTCCTCCGGCTCGAGAGTGAGATCATCACCTTGCCGACCAGACTTCCCGGCGCACCGGAAAGGACAGTACCGCACTCGTACGGTGCGGACGGTCGTCGCCCTCCTGCGCCTCGCACATGCTGGAGCAGGCCGTCGCGAGCAACCGGCGCTCCCGTGCGGTGATCCCGTATCTCTGGCACCATCATGGCGTGACGACCGATCGGATCGAAGTACAGCGGACCGTCAAGTCCGATCCCGCAGCGATTTTCGCGGTGCTGTGCGACCCCCAGGGGCACGTTGCCATCGACGGTTCCGGCATGTTGATGGACGCGGAGGGCCCGGTGGTGACCGCGGCCGGCGATAAATTCGTCGTTCACATGGACCGGGAGGCCCTCGGTGACATTCCGATGGGTGAATACGATGTCACGGTCACGATCAGAGACTTCGTCCCGGAACGAGAGATCTCCTGGACCATCCTGGGAAGAGTGCGACCCCAGATCGGGCACATCTACGGCTACCGGATCGAACCCGTCGACGACGGTTCTCTCGTGACGTCGTACTACGACTGGTCCGAGATCCACCCGACGTGGCGCGAGGCGGGCATCTTTCCGGTGATCTCCGAGGCGACTCTCAAATCGTCGCTCGGTATCCTCGCGCGCACCGTGCGCCGGGGTTATCCGCACTGATCACGGACCCGGGGGTGCGTCACGTCCCGTGCCTGCCTCGGGCATGATCTCGACGTAGCCGTCCGTCCCGTTCACGCGAATGAGCGAGCCGTCCCGGATCGTCCCGGTGGCGTGCTGCACGCCCACCACGGCCGGCACGCCGTACTCCCGTGCCACCACCGCGCCGTGGGTCATCAGTCCGCCCACCTCGGTGACCAACCCGCCGATCGAGACGAACAATGGGGTCCAACTCGGATCGGTATACGCGGTGACCAGGATGTCGCCCGGCTCGAGGTCCGCCTTCGCCATGTCGTCGACCACCCGGGCTCTCCCCTCGACCACCCCGGCGGAGACCGGCATGCCGGTCAGTGCGCCGTCGGGGACGTCCTCACGCCGGTACTCCCCCACGATGACCTCCCCGTCGGACGTGAAGACCCGAGGGGGCGTGAGAGACGTGTACGTGCGGAACAAGTCTTTCCGCTCCCGCACAAGGGCATCGCACTCTCGATGCGTGCGCACGATGTCGCGCAGTTCCTCGAACCTCAGGTAGAAGATGTCGTCCCGGTGGCGGAGTACACCTGCGTGCACGAGGCGCTCGGCTTCGGCGGACAGTGCTCGTTTGTACACGAAATAACGGCTGACCATGGCGTACTTCGGGTACTCCCGGTACCCCGAGAAAGCCCGGAGACGGTCGATCATGCGTTCGGTCTCGTCCGCTTTCCGATTCCCGTCCGGCAGCGTCCGTAGGCGTCCGAGCAACTCGCGTGTCTTTTCTTCCGCCTCACGCCGGCCGTGTTCGAAACGCCGCCTCGCAGCGCCGGGAGCAAAGTTCTCGACGTTGCCGACGATCACCGGCACCAGAGCCGTCGGCCGTTCGCTCCATCGCGGCCTCGTGATGTCGACCTCGCCGGCACAGCGCATCCCGTACTCGGCGAGATACTCGTCGATCGCGGCTTCGGCCTGCCGACCGCCGGGGATCTCACCCAGTTCCCGCCGGAAACGTTCGTCGTCGCCACCCGATCGCGCCACATGCCGAAGGAACTCCACCACCTCCGGGTACGGCCGGATCGCGTCCGCGACGTCGAGGAGCGCCAAACCCATCTCGGAGGTGACGTTGCGGGGAACGGATTGCGCGAGCGTGTCGGCAGCGTTCCTCTCGCCGAGCCACTCGTGGAGATGAGCGCCGAGCCACCGCGCCGATTCCATCGCGGAGGTGATCACCCGAAGACTTCGGGGATCGAACAACAGCCGTCTCAGCTCCTGGATGTCGCTTTCGATGAAATCGAGCAACGCCGTCCCGGATCTGCCACGGATCTCGCGCTGCAACGCGTCCAGAGAGGCCTCCGCGTGCGCGATCAACTCGGTGACGACCTCCGGGTCCGCGTCGAGCAGGTCGGGTGCGTCCGGCACGGGACCGCCCGGCTGCTCGTCGGTGCCCGATCCAACGAGATCCGCGCGGGCGAGAACGGTGTGCAAGGCATCCCCGATGAGTGGATCGGATCTTCCGAGGCCTTCCACCAGGGCGGCACGGGTCGCCGGTGCGGACAGCGCAGCGGTGACATCGACGAACAACCGTCCTCCCGCATCACGCATGGGTGCCGGACTCGTCAACTGCCACACGGAGATTCCCAACGGCTTCATGGCGTCGGTCATCATCTGCTGATGTCCGACCGACACGTAGACGTGTTTTTCTCCGTCCCGTACTGCGGGGAGCGGGAACAGGGTGGTGACGGGCCGACTCTGGACGACGCGGAAGTCGTCGCCCACCAGACACCATTCGATGTCCTGGGGGCAGCCGAAATGAGCCTCGATGTCCCGCCCCAGACGCGCGAGACGAAGGATCTGCGCGTCGGACAGGACGGGGATGTTCCGCCGCTCCGGTTCGACTTCCCGGACGCGCGTTCCCCCGGTGGGCGCAGCCCACAGAGCGTGCCGTTTCCGGGCAACCGCCCTGGTGACGACATCGCCTGCGCGCACGCTGTAGACGTCCGGGTTCACGGAGCCCGACACGAGCGCCTCACCGAGCCCGAAGACTGCTTCCACGGACACGACCGTGCGATCGGAGGTAACCGGGTCTGCGGTGAACATAACCCCCGCCGCGTCCGGGAACACCATCTTCTGCACGACCACAGCCATACGGACCTGCCGGTGGTCGAATCCGTTCCGCATTCGATAGGCCACGGCCCGCTCGGTGAACAGCGACGCCCAGCATCGCGTTACGCACCGAAGGATCTGGTCACGGCCCGAGACGTTGAGGTACGAATCCTGCTGTCCGGCGAAAGACGCCGTGGGCAAGTCCTCGGCGGTGGCACTGGACCGGACCGCGAAGGCGGCATCTCCACCGAACCCGCCGAGCGCCGCGAGGACCGCGCCCGCGACATCGTCCGGAACGCCGTGATCTTCGATGGAGTCGCGGAGCGTCCCGCTCGCCACACGGATCCCGTCGCGGTCGTCCGGGTCGAGTAGCGACAGTCGATCGAGCAGGTCACCGAATGACGGAACGGCGTCCATGGCACGCGTGAATGCATCCGCTGTGACGCAGAAGCCGTCCGGCACACGCGTCCCTGCGACCCTCGTGAGTTCTCCTAGATTCGCCCCTTTTCCTCCTGCCGGCGCCCCCTGTTCCCGCCCGACCTCACCTAGACCCAGTACGTAGTTCATGCCCGCTCCTCTCGCTGCGCGCCCGAGCACTCTGCGAGCGAGTATGGGCCGAAAATCCGGGTCTCATGAGGTCGCCCGATGCGGTATAACGTGAAAGGGGGATAGCGAGACGTGTATACCCCGTCCTAGCGGGCCTGGGGTTCCGGAGCGTCCGCTGAACGCACACGGCGCCAACGTATTCGAGGTTTTCGGGCGCCGGAAACGTATCGCGATGCCAGAATTCTCTCACCACCCGGCCATTTCGTGCGTGCCTGTCGCGCCACCGAACCGTCCGAGGAGAGATATGCACCGGAAACTGTCCCGCCTGATCGTCACCCCGCTCGTCACCGTCGCGGCCGCATCACTGAGCGTGGGTGCGGCGCACGCGGTCCCGTGGAACTCCGTCGACTTGTTCCCGCCGAAGGATCCCGTCGAGACACCGTTCTGCAGCATCGATTACGTCGACCCCAACGACTTCGGTCGATTCGACAGCAGTGACGTCACCGTGGCCTCGCCCGCACCCGGGCAAGTGATCTTCACGTTCCACACCCATTCGCAGTCTGCAGCGCCGTACACCCAGAGGGCGCATGTGGTCTGGGCAAACCTCGACACGGGTTTCAACGGCGTCGGCGAGGCAACGGCGCGTATCGACGCTGGTGACACGATCATCGAGTTGCCTGTCCAGAACACGGAACCGGGCCGGATCACGGCCGTCACCGGTGTCACCAACACCGCAGACAACGGGCAGAACGTTACGTACTACGACTGCTCCACCGAATACACCGTGCCCTGACGAAGCACGCAAGCCGTCCTGACCCCTGGTCAGGACGGCGGCGCCGTGACTACGTCCGCACGAGAAGCCGACGCCACGTCGAACGCGGTGTCGTCGAATGCCGCAAGCTCCTTCAGCATCCGCCGGGTCGACCACGGCCAGTTGAAACTGTTACGGCCGTTGGCGTCGAAGAAGTAACTCTGGCAGCCTCCGGCGTTGTACACCGTGCCGGCGAGTGCCTTCTGTACGCGCGTGTTGAAGGAGTCCTGCGCGGCGCGGCGGGGCTCGACGCGGGTCCATCCCTCCTGCCGTGCACGGGTCAGCACCTGGAGGACGTAACCGAGCTGCGCTTCGAGAATCGTGAATGCCGAGGTGTGGCCGGTGCCGAGCGACGGGCCGAGCAGAACGAATGCGTTCGGGAACCCTGCGACCGTGGTTCCGAGATATGCTTGCGGACTGCCCTTCCAGTGGTCGTCGAGGCTACGGCCCTGCGCGTCGAAGATTCGGCTCGCGACCGGCATGTCGAGAATGTGGAAGCCGGTGCCGAAGATGATCGCGTCCACGGCGGTTTCGCTTCCGTCCGCCGCGACCACGACGTTCCCGCGCACGGACGCGACGGCCGTCGGATGAACCTCGACGCCGGGTCGGGCCAGGGACCGGTAGTACTTGTTGGAGAACAGAAGTCGTTTACAACCCAGCATGTACCGAGGCGTCAGCGTCTCGCGGAGTCGGGGTTCGCTCACCTGAAGTCGGAGCCATATCTTGCCGAGTTGCTGAATCACCTTCATGATCCACGGGTTTCGGAAGCCGAGTCCGAGCGCCTCCATGATGCCGTACTCGACGCGCCGGAGAGCGTCGTGCGCGCCCGGCACACGCCGGAGTACGGTGCGCTCGAAGGCGCGCAGGGCGTAGTCCGGCTTGGGCAGCACCCACTGGGCCGTGCGCTGATACACGTGCAGGGCTTCGACCTTCGGCTGGATCTCGGGGATGAACTGCACCGCGGACGCACCCGTGCCGACCACCGCCACGCGCTTTCCGGTCATGTCGTACCGGTGGTTCCACCGCGAGGAATGGAACACTTCGCCCGGGAACGTGTCGAGTCCGGGGACGTCGGGGACGAGGGGTTCGTTCCAGGGACCTGCTGCCGCGATGAGCGCGCCGGCCGTGATCACGCCGGCGGAGGTCTCGATGATCCATCGGTGGGTCTGTTCGTCCCACTGGGCGCGACGCATCTCGGTACCGAAACGCACGCGGGGAAAGATGCGGTGTTCCCCGGCCACTCGCTCGACGTAATGCCGAATCTCGGCCTGCCCGGCGAAGAGGCGGGACCACTCCCGGTTGGGTGCAAACGAGTATGAGTACAGAGCAGAGGGGACGTCGCAGGCACATCCCGGATAGGTATTGTCACGCCACGTACCCGCGACAGCGTCTCCCTTTTCGAGAAGAACGAAGTCGTCGATCCCCTGCCGGCTCAACCGGACCGCCGCGCCGATACCGGAGATTCCGGCGCCCACGATCACCACCTCGTAATGCTTCACTGCCGAGCCTCCATATGCAGTTCCCCCGATGACAGGACCGAGTCGCCGTCCACGTGCACCCGTAGGTGCGAGCGGTGCCGGAAACCGATCCATCGACGAATTGTGTGTAACTCGCCGTCATACCAAGAAGTTACCAGGCCATGCAGTCTCCGACCACCGCGTCGACCACTCGCTCGGCATATGTTCTGCGGGCCCTCCGGATCCGAACAGCGTCAGCCGATTGCCGGAGGGATAACCGGGTATCTCGACGTCATGGACCAGTCGGAGACACCGCTGCTGACGGGGTTGGCGCAATACCACGAACTTGGTCGCTACGGATTCTCCCCGCCGGCGCACCGCGAGGGCCGCGGGGTCGATTCACGCGTCGTAGAGGTGCTCGGCATCGATCCGTTCCGGGCCGACGTACTCGCTTCCGGCGGTCTCGACGACCGAACCTCCAGCAACGGGTACCTGTCCCGGGCCGAGCAACTCATGGCCGAAGCAGTCGGCGCCGAACAGGCCTTCTTCTCGACCTGCGGCAGTTCGCTCTCGGTCAAGGCCGCGATGATGGCCGTGGCGGGAAACGATCCCGGCGGCTTGTTGCTCGGGCGCGATTCCCACAAATCGGTTGTTGCGGGATTGATCTTCAGCGGCGTCGTTCCCCGGTGGATCACCCCGCAGTGGGACGAGGATATGCACTTCTCCCATCCGCCTTCACCCGAACAGGTGCGGCAGACATGGGAGGAATACCCGGATGCCGCCGGAGCCCTGATCGTCAGCCCCAGCCCGTACGGCACATGCGCGGACATCGAGGGCATCGCCGCGGTATGCCACGAACGAGGCAAACCGCTGATCGTCGACGAGGCGTGGGGCGCGCACCTGCCCTTCGACGACGACCTGCCGACGTGGGCCATGGATGCCGGGGCGGACGTGTGCGTGGTGAGCGTCCACAAGACGGGTTCGGGCTTCGAGCAGGGTTCGGTGTACCACGTGCAGGGAGACCTGGTCGACGGCGCACACCTGTCCGCCTGCGCGGATCTGCTCATGACCACGAGCCCCAATGTGATGATCTACGCCGCGATGGACGGCTGGCGACGGCAGATGGTCGAGCACGGCACCGAATTACTCGGGAGCGCACTCGACCTCGCCCGTCGCACGAGGGACCGGATCGCCGCACTCGACGGACTCGATGTCCTCGAAGGCCGCTTGCTCGGTGACCAGGCCTCACACGACCTGGACCGGCTCCAGATTCTCGTCGACGTCGACGCGCTCGGCGCCTCGGGCTATCAATGTGCCGACTGGCTCCGCGAACATTGCCGGATAGACATGGGATTGACCGATCACCGCCGGATCCTCGCAACGATCTCGATTGCCGACGACGAGGACACCACGGACCGTCTGGTCCGTTCCCTCGAGTTGCTGGTGCAGGCAGCCGAATCGTTCGATCCCCCGCCGAAAATGTATCTGCCGGGACCCGACGAGATCCAGCTCGAGTCGGTGATGTCGCCGCGAGATGCATTCTTCGGCCGTGCGGAAATGGTCGCGGCAGACAAGGCCGCCGGCCGTATCGCAGCCGAGCAGATCACCCCGTATCCCCCGGGCATCCCCGCGGTGGTGCCCGGTGAGCGGCTCGATCGGGCGGTTCTCGACTACCTGCGCAGCGGACCGGGCGCCGGGGATGACTCTCCCCGACGCAACCGACGCGACTCTCGAAAAGCTACGTGTGGTCGTCGAGGACTGACGTCGGTCCGGAACAGACGGAACCCACCTGCCCTCCGCCGAGGTCGAGCGCGGCGGTCGCCTCAGGCCGGCTGGACGGCCGCAGTCAGGAACAGGGACGCGAGCATCGCAGGCGCCCGATGCACGCTGACGCAGGGGATTCCTGCCGCGCGGACGTCGTAGATCACCTTCGCCTCCGTCGGAGAACACATACCGTCGAGGACCTCCTCGGTGGCCACTGCGCCCCAGACATCTCCGGCCGCGGGAATGTCTCGCGTCGTCAGCCACCCGTGTTCGTCCGCCCAACTCTGCACCGCGTCCCAGTGAGCGCGGGCGGCAGCATCGCACGGCGTGCCCACCAACACCACATATCTCTGCGGAGACGTCATTGTCACCCTCACCTTCTCGTAGCGGCCGGCTGTGTCCGGCGCCGTGTAGCAACGCCGGACACCCTCCCCGGGTATCAGTACAGATACCGCGGCGTGTCCCCGGGTAAACCTGAGGGTGAGGTGGTGCTGCCCACGATCCGGGTGGAACGCCGCCGCGACGCGGTCACGCCGTGGCGGGCCCCGAGTCGACGAGTCGGGTCGCAAGCTCGGAAAGAGGAGTGTTGGTGTCCTGCGACAGCCGCCGCAGCATGTCGAAGGCACGCAGCGCGTCGATACCGTAGCGCTCCATGATGATGCCCTTGGCCTGGCCGATGACATCCCTGGTTGCGAGAGCCGAGGTGAGTTGTTCCTGAACACGGGCAGCCGTGATCGCCGTGGCAGCTTGTGCGGCCAGGGCATCGACGAGGGCCTCGTCCCCGGCATCGAACGCATCCGCGACGCGGGAATGGAGATTCAAGGTCCCGACCTCGTCGCGGTGGGTGTACAAGCGCACCGAGAGGCAGCTGAGGACTCCCGCGTCGACCGCGGCCGACGCGTACGCCGGTCATCGCGTCTCGGTACGCAAGTCCGCGCACCGGACGATGGGGTCGGACCTGGCAGCGTCGAGGCACGGGCCTTCGCCCAGTTTGATCTGCATTGCCTCGAGCTGCGCGGCCAGAGGCGAGGTGGCAGCGGTGGATCGAAATTGTTCCCGATCGACCGAGAGGAGAATGCCGATACCGTCGGCCGCACCGATCAGTTCTGCCGCCGACGCAGCGATCCGATACAACGTGCTGTCGAGATCCTCGGGAACGAAGAACTCACGCGCCAGCACTCCGATCCGTCGGCTGATCTCCGCCGAGGTCGGAAAACCGGCCGGAGCGCCTTCCCCCCGTTCCCACCCGTCCATACTCGATAGTCTCCCACAGTGTAGCGCAGGGAGCAGCAAGCAGCAAGCAGCAAGCAGATAATTCTACCGAATTCGCGTTACGAAGGTTCGGTGCGCTCTTCGGCGATCCACCGGGAAAGGATGACGAGCGGAATCCCGGTGTCCTGCGAAAGCTTGATGAGCATGCCGAACGCACGGTCGGCGGGGATGCCGAATCGCTCCATCATCATGCCTTTGGCCTGGCCGATGACGTCACGGTTCAGCACTGCGGAATGCAGCTTCAGTTCGTCCCGTCCCGCGGCGATGGCGATGGCCGCATGCGCCGCGAACGCCTCCCCGACCGCAATCGATTCGCCGCCGAATACGTTCGGTGACGTGGCGAACAAATTCAACGCCCCCGCGGTGCTCGCCGAGGTGTACAGCTGGAACGACAGAATGCTGCGCACCCCCGCGTCGAGCGCTTCCGGGGTGAACCGGGGCCATCGGGTCTCCGACACGAGATCATCGCTGAGGGTGGTGAAGGCACCCATCGCGGCATCGACACACGGTCCTTCCCCGAGCCGCTCCTGCGCACGATCGAGTTCGACGGGCAACAGCGACGTCGGGGCATGGGATTCGAACGTGTTCTTCCCGCTGATGAGCAGGATGTCTGCGCTCTCGACGCCGGGAATCAAGTCGACGGCAGAGTCGGTGACCGTGCGCAGTACACCCTCGAGGTCGCGCTGTCCCGACAGAGATCGCGCCAGTGCTGCCAGCGAATCCACCAGTTTGTTGTCGATCGGCTCTGCCATGAGAGCGCCCTCTTCCGCATCGACCACGATGTCGCTGACGAGGCGAAAAAGTGCCCGGGCCAAGTTGCCCGTGACCTCCACGCTACCCCTGATTCGTGCCCAGGGACCTGTAGCGCTGCGCGTGCTCCGGAACCCGGAGCGGACCTGTCTTGTCCGATGCGAGCGCAGCCCCACGTGGTTCCGGGAGCTCGGTCAGGCGGAGGGGTCGCCGCCGAGTTGGGCGGGACCCGCCTCGACAATTCTGGCCGCGACTTCGGCAAGCGCAATATTGCTGTCCTGGGAGAGCTTGCGCAGCAACTCGAAAGCGCGTACGGAATCGACGCCGAACCGCTCCATGATCATGCCTTTGGCCTGACCGATGATGTCGCGGCTCGCCAGTGCCGACGAGAAGTTCTGGTGGTCACGTGCGGCACTCAACGCCATTGCTGCCTGCGCGGCCAGCACCTCGGTGATCGCCTCCGCGTCCGTGTCGAAAGCATTCGGCTTGAACGAGAACAGATTCAGCGCACCCATCGAGTCCTTCTCGACGTAGAGCTGGAACGACAAAGTGCTGAGCACTCCTGCCTGGACCGCTTCGCGGGAGAAACGCGGCCACCGTGTCTCGGTCCGAAGATCATCCGTCCTTACGATGAGATTCTTGTACGCAGCATCGAGGCATGGCCCCTCGCCGAGCTTCTCCTGCACGGCATCGAGTTCTTCCGGCAAAGTCGAGGTAGCGGCGTACGATTCGACCTTCCTCCTGCCGGTCACCACGAGGACGTCGGCGCAGTCGGCGTCCGGCACCAGTTCGACCGCAGCGGTGGTGACACCGCGCAACGTATCCGCGAGACTGCTGGGACGGTAGAACTCGCGTGCCAGCTTCGCCATCTGGCGACCGAGGTCCTGTGGTTCCGCCGACGCATTCATGAGCAGGTCCTTTCTTCGGCTGGAAAAGGCACACCGTACGCCGACCGTGCGGGAGGTTGCCTACACATGCCGCCAGCCGCCTGCCACCGAGGTGATGTGTCCGCCTCGCGTCGTCCGACGGCTCGGACGTCGACCACTGTGTCGATCCCGCGCCGGCCCCTTACCTTCGACCGTTGCCTTCATGAGCGGGACCTTCCATCGCGAATCAGGGGTTCCCGGGTCGGTCCCGAAGGAAACGTCCCAGTGCCGATCACGCTGTGGGAGACGACGGTGTGCATTCCGAGCGGTCCCCTTACCGCGGACGACGGGACCGGCCTCGGTGGAGGTCAGACGGTCAGCAGCACCCTGATCGCGCGGCGTTCGTCCATCGCTCGGTAGCCCTCCGCTGCCTCTATGCCGCCGGGCCCGGAAACAGTTTTCGCGGCGACGTACCTCCTCGACGCCGCTCTCGGGACGCTCGGCGTCGTCACCGGCATGATCAGTGGAGTCACCGTGCGCGGTCCCGGCGGCGCCCGTCCAGCCACGCGAACGACCCCCGAAGCGGCGGTGCTCCAGCGCATCCTCGCCGAGTTCCGGGAGCAGGACGTGGGCGCGGTGCCGATGGAAGTGTCGTCTCACGCCATCGTCCAAGGCCTCGTGGACGGCGTGTGGTTCCGCACCGTTGCGTTCACCAACCTCGGACCCGATCATCTGGACTTCCACGGAACGATGGACCGCTACTTCGCCGCCAAAGCCGCCGTGTTCACCCCGGACCGCGCAAAGGCCGCCGTCGTCAATCGCGACGACGAATACGCGAGGCGATTGGCGGCGACCGCGAGGATACCGGTGTGGACCCACTCGACGAACGACACGCATGCGGATCTGTACGCCGACGAAATACGTTGCGGTGCCGACGGAACCGACTTTTCTCTGCACACACCCGACGGGTATGCCCGAGTCCGCCTTTCCCTTCTCGGACCGCACCAGGTGGGTAACGCGTTGACCGCTCTCACGTCGCTCGCCGCCACCGGTGCCGACGTACTGGGTGCGGCGGCGGGCCTCGAGACTCTGCACGGCGTCCCCGGGCCGCCTCGACGCCGGCCAGGATTTCCTCGCCCTCGTGGACTACATGCACAACACGTCGGGCCAGAAAGAGTTGTTGCCGTTTCTGCGCTCGCTGACGGCCGGCGGGCTGTTCATCCTCGTGATCGGCGCGACCGGCGACCGGGATCCGAGCAAACGGTTCCCGCTCGGGCACACTGCCGCCGCGTACGCAGACGTCGTCGTCACCTGATCCGGTGACGAGCAAGCGCCGACTGCTATCCGGCGTCCGGTACCGGCACTCCAGCCTGCCTGCGCGGTTGTAACTGGGTGGCGCTCGCCAGTCCGATGACGAGGAATCCCGCCGCGAAGAACAACGACCACCTGGTGGCGTCCGCGAAACCTTCCGACAGGGCCTCGGCGGTCTCGGGACCGGCCGGACCGAGACGGCCGTCGTCGCCCTGATCGCGGATGATCGGAATGGTGCTGCCTGCCGAGTCCCGGGTGCTGTCGGCCAAGCCGGACTGCACCTGCGCCGGTAGAGGACTCGATTCGAGGCGGTCGGTGAGGCTGTGCGCCAAGCCGAGCGAGAGCACGGTCCCGAGGATGGCCGTGCCCAGGGCTGCGCCGAGCTGCCGGGAGGTGCTCTGAATGGCAGACCCCTCCCCCGACTCCGCTGTCGGGATATCGACCAGCACGGTTCCGGTGAGCTGGGCGGACGCGAGGCCCAAGCCCATGCCGTAGATCGCGAGCAGCAGCGCGAGCAGGACGGAGCTCGCCGACGGGCGGAGGTACAGCGCGAAGGCGAGCACCCCGATCACTTCCAGCGTCAGACCCAGCATGACGGTACGGGGAGCTCCGAGTTTCCCGGTGACGAAGCGCGCCGAAGCCCCGGAAGCGAACGCGCCCAGCGCCATTACTGCCAGCACATAGCCGGCGCCGAGGGTACTGAGTCCGTAGGCGTTCACGAGGAACAGCGGTAGCACCAGCAGGAGCCCGAATTCTCCGATCGCCACCGTCATCGCGGTGGTGTTTCCCCAGCTGAAGGTGCGGATCCGGAACAGGGTCAGGTCGAGGATTGCGGACCGCCGGAGGCCGGCACGGTGTCGCTCCCACATCACGAACGCCCCGAGGGTGACAACTCCCACCACAGCGACAACCGGGGTCGCCGAGATCGGCGCGGTCTCCGGCCACGTCACCCCGAAGACCCTCAGATCGGCGATCGGTTTCCACCAGCCGATCTTCTGCCCCTCGATGAGGGCGAACACCAGCGCGCCGAACCCGATCGCACTCAGAATCGGCCCCAGGACATCGAGTCCGGGAACCGTGGTCTTCGACCGGGTCTCGGGCACGAACAGCACCGCTCCGATGATGACGAGGATGCCGATCGGCACATTCACGAGGAAGATCCACGGCCAGGTGAACGAGGTCGTCAGCCAACCTCCCAGCAACGGACCGACGGCTGCCATCCCCGAGATCACCGCACCCCACACGCCGAACGCGACTGCTCGGTCCCTGCCGCGGAAGGTGGCGTTGACCGTCGAAAGTGTGCAGGGAAGAACGAGGGCACCTCCGATGCCCTGAACGACGCGGGCAGAGATCAACGTGGTGGAACTGTCCGACGCCGCTGCGGCCAGGCTTCCGCAGATGAACACGAGCACCCCGATGATGAACAGCATTCGGCGACCGGCTCGGTCGCCGAGCCTTCCCGTCGTGAGCAACAATGCCGCGAACACGACCGAATAGATGCTGTTGATCCACTGCGCGTCGGTCAGATCCAGGTTCAGGTCGTCGATGATGACCGGGAGGGAGACGTTGACAATCGTGCCGTCGACGACGATCAACGACAGTCCCAGGGCCAGGACGCCGAGTCCGATCCACTTCCGGCGGCCCACGTCGACTTCAGGATCAGGGGTTTCCATCGTCATCGGAGGCTTCCTTTCCCGGCTGCGGAGTTCGTCGCCCTGGACAGCACCGCACCATCGACGGAACTCAGGGAGTGAGCATCACCTTGATCGCTCGACGTTCATCCATTGCGCGGTAGCCCTCGGCTGCCTCGTCGAGAGGCAGAGTCAGATCGAATACGGCTCCTGGGTCGATGGCGCGGTTCCAGATCAGGTCGATCAACTCCGGCAGGAAGCGCCGTACCGGGGCGGGCCCGCCGTGCAGATGCACCTCGGCGAAGAACAGTTCTCCGCCGGGCAGCGATACGTCATGGGACACACCGACATACCCGACGTGCCCACCCGGCCGTGTCGAGCGGATCGCCTGCATCATCGACTCCTGGGTGCCGACGGCCTCGATCACCGAGTGCGCTCCCAGTCCGGAAGTGAGGTCCTTGATTCTCCCGACGCCCTCGTCCCCGCGCTCCTCGACGATGTCGGTGGCTCCGAACTCGCGCGCCAGCTCTTGACGATCGGCGTGGCGGCTCATGGCGATGATCCGTTCGGCGCCGAGCTGTTTCGCTGCCATGACCCCCAGTAGCCCCACTGCACCGTCACCGACGACTGCGACGGTCTTACCGGGGCCTGCCTCCGCAGCAACCGCGGCGAACCACCCGGTTCCGAGTACATCCGACGCTGCCAGGAGCGAGGGGATGAGATCCGGGTCGGGTGGGCCGGGCGTCCGGACGAGTGTGCCGTCGGCCAACGGGACGCGCGCGTACTCGGCCTGGGTGCCTATGGCACCCATCGGTACGGCGTGCACGCACCGGGACTGATAACCGGCGCGGCAGATCTCACAGGTGTTGTCGGATGCGAAGAACGAACCGACCACGAAGTCCCCGACCGCGACGTCGGCAACCGCATCGCCTATCCGGGTGACCGTTCCGACGTACTCGTGACCCATCGGCATGTGGTCGACAGGGTCTGCGCCGCGGTAGGGCCACAGATCGGAACCACAAATGCAGGTGGCGGCCAATCGGATGACGGCGTCGGTCGGCTCGAGTATCTCCGGATCCGGACGGTCCGCGATCCGCACCTCGCCGGGCCCGTCGAGAATGACTCCACGCATGAGATCTCCTTCGTCTGCCGACACGGATTCCGGTTCACCCGTTTCGGGTTCGGGGTTCCGCTCGCGTCCGAAAGGTCAACTTCGGCGATCAACGACGCGAACGTGCACTCCGTTCGGGTGCTGCTCACGCAGCCCGCGGCGTTCCCGCTACCGATCACGGCTGCACTGCTCTCCAGGTCACAGTACGGGCAATTGCCGTTCGGAAAGTGCATCCCCGACGATGCCGCCTGATCTGATGGACAGCACGACATCGGGCGATGACGGCCGCCCTCGCCGTCCGGGACATACGTGGGAGGGCTCGGCCGAAGGAGGACGTCATGCAGATCGTGCGCAGCTCGCTCGATACCGGGATAGGCCCGGAGGACTGGTTCAGCGGTGATGTCTACATCGACCCGGTGGCGGCAGCGCCGCCACCGTCGCGAGTGTCGGCCGCTCTCGTCCACTTCATGCCCGGCGCGCGCACGCACTGGCATCTGCATCCCCTCGGCCAGACCGTCTTCGTCACGGAGGGGGTCGGGTTGTGCCAGCGCCGGGGCGGCCCGGTCGAGGTGATCCGGCCCGGAGATCGGGTGTGGTTCGAAGCCGACGAGGAGCACTGGCACGGCGCCGCGGCCACCCGCCTGATGATTCACCTCGCCATCAACGAAACGGACGACGAGCACGATACGGTCCACTGGCTCGAACCTGTCACCGACGAGGAATACAACCGGGTGCCCGAAGGCGAACTCTGAACAAGCCTCAACCCTTGACTTTGATGAAACAAGGTTCCACACTTGACCGATGTTCGTCTTGACGGTCGATCAACGAGGCAGTCGCCGCGACATCGACCGCGTCTCGGGACTTCTCACCGACCTGCGTGACCCACGATTGGTCCGTCCGTTCGACCGCACAGCCGGCGACGAAGTTCAGGCCGTCGCCGACGATCCCGGGGTTGTGGTCGACCTCGTGCTGGAACTGCTCCGGCGAGAGCGGTGGAGCATCGGAATCGGGATCGGCCCCGTCGAGACTCCCTTGCCGAAACAGACCCGCGCCGGTCGCGGACCGGCATTCGAACTCGCCCGACGTGCCGTCGAACGCGCCAAGAGTTCCATCGGGCAGGTCGCCGTGGAGGGCGACGACGCCGAGGCCGCAGCAGATGCCGACGCCGCCTTGACCTTGCTCGCTACCCTCGTCCTCCGGCGCTCCCCCCAGGGACACGAAGCCGTGGCACTCGCTCGCACCGGATCGACGCAAGCCCGGATCGCCGACGAACTCGGCATCAGCAAGCAAGCCGTGTCCCAACGCCTGGCCGCGGCCGGGTGGCAAGCCGAGATCGCAGGATGCGCGCTCGCTCACCGACTGCTGGAAAGGGCCGATCGTTGACTGTCGTCTCGCTGGTGTGCCTCGCCGTTGCCGCCCTCGCGCCCGCGCTCTCTCTCCGTCCTACGCTCCCGGCGTGGCTCGGCGCGGCAGTGACGACCACAGCGCTCGGCGGTGCAGCCCTGGCAGCCACCGCCACCGCGCCCGTGCACGGCCTCGCGCTGGCAGTGACACTCGCGCTCACCACCCTGGCCGCCGTCACCGGCGGCGGACCGGCCGTACTCGTCGCCTTCCGTGTCGCCCGACGCCAACCGGATGCCGGACCCGATCCCGCTCCCCCGCCCGGGCCGCTGCGGGGCGGACGGGTCATCGGCGTGCTCGAGCGCGGCGCCGTCGCGGTGTCGATCCTTGCCGGGTGGCCCGAAGGCATCGCGATCATCATGGCCGTCAAGGGTCTCGCGCGGTACCCGGAGCTACGCGAGCCGAACGCCTCGGAGCAGTTCATCATCGGCACGGCCACCAGTGTGCTGTGGGCGTGTGCCGCGTGTGGCGTCGGTACCGCGCTCATCACCTGATCCGCGCTCACCCGGATCCAGGGCCTCCGCATCGGGCTGGCATACTCGCTCGGACAACCGAATATGCCATCGAACTGCAGCGGGAGAGTTCCGCACACGTGCGGGCGCCGAAGGAGCAACCTCCCCGGGAATCTCTCAGGCCCCCAGACCGCCGCCGGCGAGGCTCCTCTGGAAAGCAACCCCGCGGGGTTCACCGAAGGTGTAAGTGGGTCCACGGATCCGCGAAAGCTCTCAGGTCACATGACAGAGCGGGGAACCGACCACCCGCCGGTGCGCGATGCACCCTGTCCGGAGGAAGTTCCGTGGCTCCGTCTGTCGACGCACCCTCACGCGTGCCTGTCGTTCCGCTTCTCATCGATAACCGCCCGGCCGATCAGTCGGCACATACCCGCCGAAGGCGGCTGGGTATCGCAGCGATCGTGGTCTCCGCAACGGCGATGGGCACCGCCGGGTTGTTCGGCCGCATGGCCACCCCTCCCGGCGCCGTACTCGGCGAAGCCCTCACCTTCGGCCGGATGCTCGTCGGCGGGCTGGGGATGCTGGTGATGCTGGCACTGTCGCGACGTCTCGGGAAACTGCGACGAGCCCGGCTGTCGTGGTCGGTGGTGCTCGGCGGCGTGTTCCTCGCCCTGTCCCTTGCCACCTATCTCTCCGCGACCGTGCTCACCGACCTGTCGCGCGCGGTGGTCCTGCACTATCTCGGCCCGGTTCTCGCGACCGTGTTCGCGAGGATGTTCCTCGGAGAGACGATCACTCGCCGAGATGCGGTGTCCCTTGTCGCCGCGTTCACCGGGATGCTCCTGGCCGCGGGTCTGATCGGCGGCGCGCCCGCCCCGAGTTCGGACGAGCAAGTGCTGGGTACCGTGCTCGGTGTCGTGTCGGGAGTGTTCTACGGCGCCGCGCTGCTCTGCTACCGCTATCGCTCGGATATGCCCGCAGACGTACGCAGTTTCTGGACCTTCGCATTCGGGGCGGCAGCGACCGGGCTCGTCGTGGTGGTCACCCGGCCCGATCTTTCCGGAATGACCCCGGGCAACTGGGTATGGGCTATCGGGTTCTTCGTCGTCTGCGGGTTGTTCGCCCTGGGCCTGCTCGTCGTCGCCGGCTCGTATCTGCGTGCGGCCGAACTCGCCGGACTGTCGTACCTGGAAGTCGTGGTCGCTCTGCTGCTCGGTGTGGCGGTGTTCGGCGAATCCGTGTCGCTCCTCGCGGGCGTGGGCGCCGGTCTCGTCATCGTGGCGATGGCACTTCCGCTCACATCTCCTCGCCGCCGGTGACGTGCGTGCGCACGCCCCGGCGGCCGGGGCAGGATTACTGCCTCGGGAGTTCCTCGCCGACCTCTGTCTCCAGAGACGGAACGCGCTCTTCGGGCGCGGGGTCTGCGGCCGGCAGCGCGGACGACTGGCTACCGCGCGTGACACCGGCCGGCTTCTCTCCGGAGACGACCGGGACCGCGGGGTCCACCGGCTTGCGTGCCACTGCCTCGGCTTCGGCGACCGCTTTCGCCACGACCGGGTCGGTCTTCATGTCGAACCAGTCGCTGACCTCTGCCGAGTCGTCCTCGGGACGCTGGAGGTCTTCGTCGACCGGGCTCGGCTCGAAACGGAAGACACCGTCCTCACCGCGAGCACCGAGCGCGCCTGCGAAACCCTTGAGGGCGTCACCGAAGTCGCTGGGCACGAGCCACACCTTGTTCGCGTCACCCTGAGCCATCTGCGGCAGCGTCTGCAAGTACTGGTACGCGAGCATCTCGGGGGTCGGCTTACCGGCCTTGATGGCTGCGAACACCTTCTCGATCGCCTTCGCCTCGCCCTGCGCCTCGAGGTACTGGGCGGCCCGATCACCCTGCGCCCGCAGGATGCGGGACTGCCGTTCCGCTTCCGCCTCGAGGATCGCGGCCTGCTTCGATCCCTCGGCCGACAGGATGCGTGCCTGCTTGTCGCCCTCTGCGGTCTTGATCGCGGCCTCGCGGTGGCCTTCGGCCGTGAGGATCGTCGCGCGCTTCTCGCGGTCCGCCTTCATCTGCTTTTCCATCGACTCCTGGATCGACGGCGGCGGATCGATGCTCTTGAGTTCGACGCGCGCGACCCGCAGACCCCAGCGGCCGGTCGCTTCGTCGAGCACGCCGCGCAACTGACCGTTGATCGAGTCACGGGAGGTGAGAGTCTCTTCGAGGGTCATACCGCCCACGACGTTGCGCAGGGTCGTCACCGTGAGCTGTTCGACGGCGGCGATGTAGTTGCTGATCTCGTACACCGCGGCTTGCGGGTTGGTGACCTGGAAGTAGACGACCGTGTCGATGCTCAGCGTCAGGTTGTCCTTGGTGATGACCGGTTGCGGCGGGAACGACACCACCCGTTCGCGCAGATCGACTTTCGCGCGGATACGGTCCACGAACGGCACCAGGAACGTCAACTGTCCCGACGCGGTCCGGAAATAGCGTCCCAGCCGCTCGATGACCGCGGCTTCTGCCTGCGGGATCAGGGCGACTGACTTCACCACCACGATCACGACGAGTACCACCAGTACGGCGAGTACGATCAGCGCTTCCATAGGTCAGACACCCCTCCATACGACGGCGGTCGCGCCGTCGATCTGCATCACGGTCACGGTTGTTCCGGGTTCGTACACTTCGGTGGCGTCCAACGGCCGGGCAGTCCACACGTCGCCGTCGATTTTCACCCGGCCCGCGTGCTCACCCACTTGCTCGACGACGAGCGCGTGCTTGCCGGGTAGCGCGTCGACGCCCGTCGTGAGCGCGGGCGGCGCGGAATAGCGGCGGCGCAGGATGGGCCGGACTCCGAGCAGCAATACCAGCGAGAACAGTGCGAACACCACGGCGTCGAGCCACACCGGCAGATCCGTTGCAGCCGAGACACCGGCGGTAGCCAGCGCCGCACCGCCGAGCATCAGCAGGACGAAGTCACCGGTGAGCGCTTCCGCCGCAGCCAGTGCCACGCCGGCGATAAGCCATATCAATGCCGCCACAGCAACCATCGAACCATAAATCGGACATTGCGGCAGAGAGCCAGTTCACAGGCTTGCCGAGCGGTTGCCGCGCACACACCCGCCGCGACGAGCACAATGCTCAGCACGTCGGCGAACCGTCCGTGCGGAGGGAACGCGACCGGGCGGGCGCCGCCGGCCCCACCCTTCCCCGAATCCGAAAGGGTCATGATGAGCACCCCCACGAGTTCACTGACCGCCGAGGACCTGGAGTTCCTCAGACGCCCCCTGCACGGATTCGTGAGCGTGGCCGCAGGACCGCTCCCGCCCCAGCCCCGACCGGTCTGGTTCGAGGCCACCGACGCGGGCACCGTCGACTTGTTCACCGCCCCCGACTCGCTGAAGATCCGCCGCCTGGGGCGCGACCCCCGCGCCTCGATCGTGGTCGCCGCACCGGTCGGGGAACGTGAACGGTGGGTGTCGGTCGCGGGCCACACCACGATCGAGGCGGACGGAGCACACGAGTTGTGTTCCCGCCTGGCCGCGCGCTATTGGGATCTCGACGATCCGGTTCGTGCCGCCGATCTCGCCGGGATCCTCGCCGAAGACCAGGTACGTATCGTCATCCATCCGGATACCGTGCGGCGGTACAGGTATTGAGTGCGCCCGGATGTGCCGTCGACCTTCGGTGCGGGGCGCTCAGTCGCCGTCGCCGGGTTCGGTGACGAAATCCACGAGTCGCTCGACAGCGCCGATCAGCGGGGCTTCGAGGTCCCGGAACGACGACACCGCGCCGTAGACCCGCCGCCAGCCTTCCTGCGGCGTACCCCAGCCGAGTTCACGGCACACGCCGGTTTTCCAGTCCTGGCCGCGCGGAATCGTCGGCCAGGACTCGATCCCGACGGCCTTGGGGCGCACCGCTTCCCACACGTCGATGTAGGGATGGCCGGTGACCATGATGTGCGGGCCGAGGTTCGCGGTCAGCCGCTCTTCCTTCGATCCGGTGACGAGATGGTCCGCCAGGACACCGACCCTCCGTCCCGGACCGGGACGGAACTCGGCGAGCCGCTCGGCCAGGTTGTCGAGCCCTTCGAGTTGTTCGACGACGACGCCCTCCACACGGAGGTCGTGTCCCCAGACCTGTTCGACGAGGGCCGCGTCGTGCACACCTTCGACCCAGATGCGGCTTCCGCGGGCCACGCGTGCCCGCAAGCCCTCGACTCTGGTCGACCCCGAGGCCGATCTCGCCGGGGTCTGCGCCGCCGGTCGCGGCTTCGGCCGCACCAGAGTGACAGGTGCACCGTCGATCAGAAACGCGGCAGGCCGCATCGCGAACAGACGGGTGCGGCGTTGCCCGTCCTCCAAGCGCACGAAGTCGCCGTCGTAGGTGCGTTCGATGCCGACGATCGCGCCGCACCACCCCGACGCGGCGTCTTCGACCACGAGATCCTTCTCGGCCTCGAGTTCCGGGACGGTCTTCCTCCGCTTGCGGTTGTGTCCGGCATAGATGTCGCCGTAGCTGTCGCGTGGACTCACGCCGGTCAACGTTAGGACAACGACACCGGCGGGCGGTCGTCGCCACGCCGGAGAACAGGCGTCCTATGCTCGTTCCGTGAGTTCCCCGAGTCAGAGCCTGACGCTGTGGGCCGGAGCATGGCTCTCCGGTCGCGCGGCGCCCGACGAGGTCATCGATGCCCTGCACGAGTGGGCGCCGATGCACCTCGTCGCTGCCGCCGAGGCGGACGCGAAACACCGCGCCGGGCTGACCGGCCAGGACCCGCAGGACGGCGCCGCGGTACTGCTCACCGTGATCCGGCGAGCCGACCCCGCGGGAGGTTCGGGCATCCGACTGCTGTTGCCGTCTCCGGGCGATGTGCGCGGCCTGCCCGTCGGCATCGCCTTCTCCGCAGCAGCAACGGCTGCCGGGGAGGGTGTACTCGTCGGCGCGCCGGGAACGCCCGGACTCGGCCTGGTTCCGACCGTCGAGGGACCCGATGTACTCCGCTGGACCGTGTTCGCCGTCCCGGCGGTACCCGAACTCACCGACCTACCAGGCCTCGGCGAAGCGGAATTCACCATGCGCGAAGCGGTGCGCGACGCCGCCGCCACGCTCACGGGTATCCGCACGGTCGGCGACGACGGGCGCAGCACCGACCCGCGTGCCGAGATCGCGGCCGAGATCGCCGAGTACGCCCGTCACCGGTATCCGGACTCGATCCCGCAGCGTGCCGTGCGGATCCTCGATTCCGCCGATCAGGTCGCGGCGATCCTCACCGTCGCGGGGCGCGGCGGGGGTCTGCGTGCCGGTTCGGCGACCACGCTGGACGCCCGCGAATCCGCGCTGCGTCCCTTGTGGACCGCGGTGCGGCACGCGCGAGTCGGCGCGGTCGACGCCGCTCTGCGCGCGCCCCAGCACGGCTGAGTTCTCACCCCGCGCGACTGGCAGTGACCAGCAGGTAATCCCAGTCCATCGCTCCCCCACCCAGATCGTGCCGGCGCGCCAGTTCGGCAAGTTCGCCGTCGAGCGCGGCGACTCGCTCGGGATCACCCGCGAGTGCGCGGTAGACCGCAATCGTCGGCCCGTAGTTCGTCTTGAAGAAGTCGCGGAACGCTTCGCCCGTGGGGAAACGGTCGACACGTAACGAACCGGTGCTCGCCGTCAGATCGGTCACCCGGTCCCCCAGCAGGGTCCGCACATGGTCTTCGTCGCCCCAGAGCGGGGGTGGTTGTGCCCCCGGGGGTGGTGCGGGCGCGTACGGCTTCATCGTGGCGAACATCCGGCCGATGAAACCCGCGGGCGTCCAGCTCAAGAGCCCGATCCGGCCTCCCGGACGGGTGACGCGCACGAGTTCGTCCGCCGCTACCTGGTGGTGCGGCGCGAACATCACCCCGACGCACGAGAGCGTCACGTCGGCACTCGCGTCGCCGAACGGCATCGCCTCCGCGTCCGCCTCTTGCCAGGTCACGGTGGCGCCGGCGTCCTCGGCATCGCGCCGGCCGATGTCGAACAGTTCGGGAGTCAGGTCCGTCGCCACGACGGTGGCCCCGGTCAGTGCGGCGGGAATCGCGGCGTTGCCCGAACCGGCCGCGATGTCGAGCACCCGGTCGCCCGGGCCGACCCGGCACGCGGACACGAGGATCTGCCCGAGCGACGGGATCACTCCGGACGCGACGGCCGGATAATCGCCGAGCGCCCACATGGCCCGGTGTTTCGCCTTGAGGTCGCGGTCTGCATCGAGTGCCGAGCGGGATTGCGTCATCACACATCTCCTTCAACGGAGCGTCCGATCCGTCGTCGACAGATCTCGGAGGCGCACGTCAACGGTATGAACACCCGCGGATTGCTTCCAGTTCGGAATCTGTACCGCTCGGCAGGCCTACCATTCGAAGCATGGGCTCGCCCTACCACCAATTCTGTCCCGTCGCGAAAGCGATGGAACTCTTCGACGAGCGGTGGACACTTCTGCTGGTGCGCGAATTGGTGCTCGGTAGCGAGCGATTCAACGACCTCCGCCGCGGACTCCCCCGGATGTCGCCGTCGTTGCTGTCCACCCGCCTGCACCAGTTGACGGTCGCGGGCATCGTGCAACGGACCGTCGACGGTTCGGAGGTCCGTTACGTGCTCACACCCGCCGGACGTGATCTGGAACCGGTGGTGTCCGCGCTCGGCACGTGGGGATCGCGGTGGACGGGCCGGCTCGGCGACGAAGACCTCGACCCCAAGCTGCTGATGTGGGATATGCACCGCAACGTCGACCACTCCGCGATCGAGGAGACTCGGGTGGTCGTGGAGTTCGTCTTCACCGGCGCCCCACGCGGGTCGCGGCGGTGGTGGCTGGTCATCGTTCCCGGAGAGGTCGACGTCTGCGACACCGATCCGGGCTTCGAGGTCTCCGTCACGGTCACGGCTGGGCTGCGGGATCTGACCGAAATCTGGCGCGGAGAAAACGACTGGCCCGAGGCGCTGCGGACCGGAGCCGTGGTGGTGGAGGGCCCGGTGGGGCTGCGGCGGTCCCTCCCGAGCTGGTTCGTCTCTCCCCTGGCCGGGGCGAATCGCAGTGGTGAGCCGGCGCTCTGAGCCGTGAGTGCTCAGTCCTCCGCTGTGGGCGCCGGCCGAGAGGGCCGCGCCGGGGGTTCGCAGCACCGGACCGCGCAGAGCGTGCCGTTGCACCCCACTCCGAACTCCGGTTCCGTTCCGCGCCGGCGCGGCGATGCCGTACCGAGGCGTTCCTGCACGAGCTCACGGACCATCTGCGCGAAACGGGGATCGGTCCCGGCCGTCGCCGCGCGCACGAACTCCATGCCGAGTTCGGCCGCACGGTCCCGGGCTTCGGTGTCGAGATCCCAGACCACCTCGAGGTGGTCGGAGATGAATCCGACCGGAACCACGATCACCGCGGTCACTCCCCGCTCGTGGAGAGCATCGAGATGGTCGACGATGTCGGGTTCGAGCCACGGCACCCGGGGCGGGCCCGAACGCGACTGCCAGACCAGGTCGTAGTCGTCGACACCGAGCGAATCCGCGACCAGGCGCGCGGCCTCGGCCACCTGGCGGCTGTAGAGACGCCCGCCGGCGTCCGGCGGTCCACCGGTCGCATCGGCGGACGTCGGGATCGAGTGAGCGGTGAAAACCAGGCGCGCGTCCGCTGCCTCGTCGGATAGTTCGGCGCGGGACGCGCGCACGGCATCGGCGACCGCGTCGAGGAACAGCGGGTGATCGTAGAACTGCCGGATCTTCGTCAGGTCGGGGGCGTCGTCGACCGCGCTCCGCGCCCGGCGGATGTCCTCGTGATACTGCCGGCATCCCGAGTAACCGCCCCACGCCGAGGTCGCGAAGACCAGCGCGTTGCGAATTCCGTCGTCACGCATGGCCGCGACGGTGTCCTCGACCATCGGATGCCAGTTACGGTTTCCGAAGTACACCGGCAGGTCGATGCCGTGCGCCTCGAACTCGCCGCGCACGGCATCGATGAGGGCCCGGTTGAGCGCGTTGATCGGTGAGACACCCCCGAAGTGCAGGTAGTGCTGCGCAACGTCGTCGAGACGTTCCGGCGGGATCCCCCGGCCCCGGGTGACGTTCTCGAGGAACGGCCGGACATCGTCCGGGCCTTCGGGGCCGCCGAACGACAGCACCAGCAGCGCGTCGAACGATTCGGGGGTGCTCACCATGGGAGTGCTCTCCTGACCTGTCAGGCGCCGAGGCCGACCTGTGAGTGGAAACCACCGTCGACGTACACGATCGACCCGGTGGTACCGGGCAACCAATCGGACAGTACCGCGCACACGGTCTTCGCGACCGGAGTCGGGTCTTCGACGTCCCATCCGATCGGGGACGCGGCGGACCAGCCTTCGTTGAGCCGGTTCATCTCGGCTCCCGGTCCGGTGGCATCCCCGGCGATCGCCTTCGCCGCAAGGGTCTTGATCGGGCCGGCGGCGACGAGATTCGAGCGGATTCCGCGCGGACCGACCTCCTTGGCGACATACCGGTTGACCGATTCGAGGGTCGCCTTGGAGACGCCCATCCAGTTGTAGAACGGCACCGCGCGTGACGGATCGAAGTCCATGCCGACGAGAGAACCGCCCTCGTTCATGACCGGCAGCACCGCCTTGGCAAGTGCACCGTACGAATACGCGGAGACCTCCAGGGCGACGGCGACGTCGCTCCACGGGGCATCGAGGAACGGGCTGCCCAGGCACGAACGCGGCGCGAAACCGATCGAATGCACGACGCCGTCGATCCCTTCGGGCGCGAGTTCACGCAGTTTGTCGGCGAGCCCGGCGAGGTGCTCGGTGTTCTGCACGTCGAGTTCGATCGCCGGCGGCACCGGCTGCGGCAGACGCTGCGCGATGCGGTCGATCAGCCGCAACCGGTCGAAGCCGGTGATGATGATCTTCGCGCCCTGTTCCTGTGCCGCTTTGGCGGTGTGGAACGCGATGGAGGCATCGGTGATGATGCCGGTGACGAGAATGGTCTTGCCCTCGAGCAGTCCGCCCATGAGTGTGTCGATCCTCCAGTGAGATTCGGATGTGGTCCGGGTGTGGCGGCGGGTCAGTGACCCATGCCCATGCCTCCGTCGACGGGGATGACAGCGCCCGAGACGTAGGCGGAGTCGTCCGAGGCGAGGAAGCTCACCACGCCCGCGACATCGTCGGGCTTGCCGAGACGCTGCATCGGGATGAATTTCTTTGCCATGTCGCGCAGATCGTCGGACAGTTCCGCGGTCATGTCCGTCTCGATGAACCCGGGTGCGACGACGTTGGCGGTGATCGAGCGTGAGCCGAGTTCGCGGGTCACCGACCGGGCGAGTCCGATCACGCCGGCCTTCGAGGCCGCGTAGTTGATCTGCCCGGCCTGGCCTGCCATACCGACAACCGAACCGAGGAAGATCATCCGTCCCCACCGTGCGCGCAGCATCGCCCGGTTGGCGCGCTTCGCGCACCGGAAGGATCCGGTGAGGTTGGCGTCGAGGACGCTGGTGAACTGGTCCTCGGTCATGCGCATCAGCAGGGTGTCGTCGGTGACGCCGGCGTTGGCGACCAGCACCTCGACAGGGCCCTGATGCTCTTCGACCTCGGTGAATGCGCGGTCGACCGACTCGGCGTCGGTGACGTCGCACACGACACCGAACAGGTCGTCGGGGACACCGGAACCGCGGTGGGTGACGGCAACCTTGTGTCCGTCGGCCTGCAGGCGGCGAGCCACCGCGAGGCCGATACCGCGGTTTCCTCCGGTGACGAGAACGGACCGGGGCGTGCCCGCGGGGCGCGTGGACGCGGCGGGGCTACTTGCGTCAGTCATGGCGACAAACCTATCTGGTGGTGGATCGCACACGGACAGGGCTCCGTGAGCGGCGACAAGAAGGGTCAGGGCAGGCGCTGGCGAAGCACCATGGCGGAGAGGAGGCCTGCGGCGACGCAGAGAGCACCGAGCATCAGCCACGGCCGGCTGGCATCGCCGCGCGTCGTTTCGAAGCCGATCTGCTCCTCGAGAGTGTTGTAGGCGTCCTCGAGTTCCTCGAGACTCGACGCGGTGAAGAAGCTGCCCCCGGACAGGTTCGCGATCTCCTTGAGAGACGGATCGTCGACAGGGACCGGGATGCGCTCGTCCTCGATCGTGACCGTTCCGGTCGCGGTGCCGAACGAGATCGTCGAGACCGGGATTCCCTTCTCGGCTGCCTGCCTCGCCGCGGTGAAACCTCCCCGCGGGTCGTCGGGGCTCTCCGGCACGGTCTGCTTTCCGTCCGAGAGCAGCACGATCCTGGCGGGCGGCGCCTGATCGCTGCCGCCGAGCACAGCGGCCAGGGTGTCGATGGACTGCATCGCAGTGAATATCGCTTCGCCGGTGGCGGTGCGCTCACTCAGTTGCAGGTGATCGATTGCCGTCTTCGTCGCTTCCCGGTTGGTGGTCGGTGACACCAGCACCGACGCGGTACCGGAGAACGCGACGAGACCGAGGTTGATCCCGGGAGTCAGATCGTCCGCGAACTGCTTCGCCGCTTCCTGCGCGGCGGCGAGCCGGGACGGTGCGACATCGGTCGCCTCCATCGACAGCGACACGTCGATCACCGCGACGACCGTCGCGCGATTACGCGGCACCCGTTGCTCGGCCGTAGGTCCGGCGAGGGCGACCGTGAGGAAGAACAGGCCGGCCAGCAGCAGCGCGACCGGAATGTGGCGGGCACGGCCGGGCCGGTCGGGAGCGACCTTCTCGAGAAGTTCGAAGTTGGTGAACCGCAGCGTGTGCGAGAGCCTGCGGCGCTGCACCAGTACGTAGCCGACGCCGAGGGCGGCAACCACGACCAGGAACAGCAACCACCACGGTGAGGTGAAACCGGAGATGCTCACCGGCCCACCCTCCCCACGCCGCCGGCCGCGTAACTGTGCCGGCGAGCCGCGACGAAACGAACCACGTCGCTGATCCAGTCCCGATCGGTCCGCAAACTCAGCATCGGGGCCCCGCAACTGCGCATCGCCTGCTGCACGGCAGCGCGATGCTCCGCTGCAGCCTGGGCGTAGTCGGCGCGAAGCTGGGGGGTGGTGGTGAATTCACGGGTGCGTCCGGTTTCGGGATCGTGCAGGACGACGTCTCCCAGGTCGGGCAGTTCCAGATCGCGGCGGTCCAGCACCTCGACTGCCAGCAGGTCGTGCCGGCCGGAGAGGGCACGCAACGACCGCTGCCATTCGAGCGGTCCCAGGAAGTCGCTGATCACGACGGCAAGACCGCGCCGGCGCTGGGGCCGCCGCAGCGCCTCGACGACACCGCGCAGATCACCGCGGGTCCCGTCCGGTGGGTGCGGGATGGTCGCGATGGTGCGCAGCATGGATTGGGCGTGGGCCCGTCCCCCGCGCGCGGGAATCCGCACCGTGTCGCGGCCGGTGGACACCACGGCGCCGATCCGGTTGCCGCCGCCGATCGTCAGATGCGCGATCGCCGCGACCGCTGCGACGACCAGATCGCGCTTCTCGCACGCGGCCGTGCCGAAATCGAGGCTCGCGGACAGATCGACCGCGAGCCAGGTCTCGAGTTCGCGATCCGCGACGGTCTGCCGCACGTGCGGATGGGTGGTGCGGGCGGTGACCGACCAATCCATCTGGCGTACGTCGTCGCCCGGCTGGTACTCCCGGGCATCGCCCGGTTCGGACCCGGGTCCGGGAATCAGGCCCAGGTGATCACCGTGCAGGACACCGTCGAGCCGGCGCCGGACGGTCAGTTCCAGGGTGCGCAGCGCAGCAGTCAATGCGGGGTCGCGCAGCTCGCCGGAACGGAACGTGGGTGGCGACCCGTCGCGGGCGGGTTCGCTCACCGTTGCCCTGCACCTCCGTGCGGTCCGGGCGCGGGCACCACAGGAGCACCGGGACGCACCGCCGCGGGGGGACCCGCCGGCACGGGTGCCGTGGCCTGGGGCGCGACCTGCGGCAGACCGACCGTCTGGAGGATCTCGGCGATGATCCGGTCCGGTGAGACGTCGTCGGCCAGCGCGTCGTACGACAACACCAAGCGGTGACGCAGCACGTCGGGGATCACGTCGATGATGTCCTGCGGGATCACGTAGTCGCGCCCGCGGACGAGAGCGAGCGCGCGGGCTGCGGAGATGATGCCGAGGGTGGCACGCGGAGAGGCGCCGTAGGCGATCCATCCCTGCACGTCGTGCAGACCCAGTTCGGCCGGCGAGCGCGTCGCGAAGATGACCCGCACCACGTAGTCGACGAGCGCATGGTGCACGAACACGCGACTGGCGATCTTCTGCAGTCGCAGCAGTTCCTCCCGGGAGAGCACCTGCTTCGGTTCCGGAGCCGCGACTCCCATCCGGTAGACGATCTCGCGTTCTTCCTCGACCGAGGGGTAGTCGACGAGGACCTTGAACAGGAACCGGTCTCGCTGCGCCTCGGGCAGCGGGTAGACGCCTTCGTTCTCGATGGGGTTCTGCGTCGCCATGACCAGGAACGGGTCGGGCATCGGGAACGTCTTGCCACCGATGGTGACGTGCCGTTCCGCCATCACTTCGAGCAGCGCCGACTGCACCTTCGCCGGGGCGCGGTTGATCTCGTCGGCGAGCACGAAGTTCGCCACCACCGGGCCGAGTTCGGTGTCGAACTCTTCGCGGCCCTGCCGGTAGATCCGGGTTCCGACGAGGTCGGTGGGTACCAGGTCGGGAGTGAACTGGACGCGGGAGAAGGATCCACCGACAACTTTGGCGAACGTCTCGACCGCGAGGGTCTTCGCGACACCCGGCACGCCTTCGAGCAGGACGTGCCCGCGGGCGAGCACTCCGACGAGCATGCGTTCGACGAGGAGGTCCTGGCCGACGATCACTCGCTTGACCTCGTAGATGGCGCGCTCGAGAAGGCGGACGTCGTCTGCCGGGTCGTACGCCTTCTCCGGTGCGGCCACAGGCTCCTTCGACGTGGACACGGCGGGAGCGGACGCACTCGTCGCACCGGCGGACGGGCCGTTTCCGGCAACGGGAGGGTTCGCCGCGACACTGCCCCGTGTGGGAGCGCCGGCGTCCGCCCTGCCGCTGCCCGGTCCGGCCGTGCCCTGCGGCTCCACGTCGTGGCCCTGACCGGCGGCGTTGTTCGAGCCGGCCCCGCCCTTCTGTGCGCCCGCTGCCGTACCCGACGTCCCGCCCTCGCGTGAGGTCACCAAGAATCCACCGCTTTCGCCTACGTTGATCCACTGGAAATCGCCTGCTGCACCACTATGGCAGGTGTCGATTCAGTGTGCCGTAACGCCAGGCCCGCGGCGTGGGCGAGTCCCACGCCCGGACAGTGCGATCACGATCACTTCACCGTCAGGACACCATGCGCACCACATACGATGTCATGCCGTCCCAGCGTACCGGCGAGATCATGACGTGCGAACCCGACTGCGGCGCCTCGAGCATTGTGCCGTCGCCGAGGTACAGGCCCACGTGCTGGCTCGCATTGGGGCCGTAGAAGATCATGTCGCCGCGTCTCATCTCCGACGACGGGATCTGGGTGCCCGCTGTGTACTGATATCCGGTGTAGTGCGGCAGGGAGATGCCGATACCGGCGAACGCATAGATCATCAGCCCGGAGCAGTCGAAGCCCACCTTGCCGAAATCTCCGTAACTGTCGGCGACACCGCCGTCCCGTATTCCGCGGGTCGGTCCGTTCTCGTCTCCCCCACCCCACGCATACGGCACGCCGATCTGGGACAGCCCACGGTCGATCACGGTCTCGACCGCCGCGGCGCCGGTGAGCGACGGCGTCGACCGGGTGCGCGGCGACGACCGCGGAGTCTGCGGTGTGGGCGTGCGAGGTGTCTCGGTGACTTCGTCTGCCGGGTTCACCTCGCTACCCGGGCTCGGTGTCACGTCAGGATCGAGGTCCTCGTCCGGTACGGCGGCGTTCACGGCCGTGTCGAGGGCAGGTGCGCTCTCCCCCAAGTCGGCGTGGGGGCGTCGTCCGTTGGCGAGTTCGGCTGCCCGTGCGAGCGCGGCGTCGTCGGCTGCGACCCGCTGGGCCGCCGCTGCCGCTTCCTCACGCGCCACCTCGGCGGCAGCGGCACGGGCCGCCTCCTCCGCCACGCGGCGGCGATCCCATGCCACGTACTCCGCGCGCTGACCCTCGAGACCGGCAACGTTGGAGCGCGCGAAATCCAGTTCGGCCTGGGCTCCCGCTCGTGCCTGCTCGATGCGGCTCTTTTCTGCGGCTTCCCGGTCGAGGGCATCGCGGGCGACGGCGATCGCAGCTTCCGCGTCCACCTTGCGCTGCTCGGCGGCCGCCTCTGCGGCGTCGGCCTCCTGTTTCGCGGCGCGCGCACGGGAATGGGAGTTCGCCTGTTCGGTGCGCGCGCGTTCGAGTGCGTCGAGCACCGCGTCGCGCCCGGTCGAGAGCATGCGCATCACTTGCGCGCGGTCGAGCAGGTCCTCGGGGCCGTCGGTGGTCAGGAACGCGGCGAGTGATGTCGCGTTCGATCCGCGGGTGTAGCTCTCCCGCGCGAACGAGTCGAAGTCCGCCTGCGCGTGTGAGATCTGGGCGCCCGCGTCCTGGAGGGCGAGCTGGGAGGACGCCACGGCCTGCGCGGCTGCTGCCACGGCGTCCTGGGCGGAATGCAAGTCGACGAGGGCGCGGTTGACGTCCTCGCGTTTGATCGCGACCTTGGCGTCGAGTTCGGCGAGCTGCTGATCTGCGTGGGAGATGCGCACGATCAGTTCACCGATGCGGTCGATCCCGGAGTTCACGGCCGCCCCGGCCGCGTCCAGTTCCGTGTCCGACGGATTGGGCGGTGGTGGTGGCACCGCGGCCGCAGTCGACCCCACTGCGACGAGCACCGTCGTCAAGAGGCCGATTCCCGCGAGCAACCGGGAGGCGCGGACGACGTGGCCCGAACGGGTGCTGCGAAGAGAAGACCGCCGACGTCCGGCAGTGGTAGGCGATGCCGGTGCGCCGGTAGGCGACGACCGTCGCGGAATCCCCCCGTGGAAACCGAATCGTCTCACTTGCGCTCTCCCTCGGTCGTGCCGACCTGAGAAACAGTCGGGCCCGACGCCTCGGGGAGCGCACAGCAAACACCGCTCGCGGGGTCCCCGCGATCGGTCGCTGTACCGGTCTCCGGTCGCGGGCAGCGCCCCACGACTGGGCTTGTGACACACCTTCCCCAAGAGCGTCATCTGAACCGTACGACACACCAGGCGCGTCTCGCGCGACAGTTACGGATTTCGATTACGGAACGCGACCTTCGGGGCGCACTCCGGCGCCGGACATCGACACCGGAGCCGGCGAGAAGACAGGCGGCGGCGCCGTCAGGAGGTCGTGGGTGTCGTGTCCTCGGCGGGGACCTGCTCGTGTTCGGCCGCATCGGATCGGGCGGCACGCCGGATCTTCGCCCAGTACGTCGCGCCCGATGCCGCAGCGACGACGAGCACGAGCAGGATCGTCAGCATCGTCCACGGTGGCGAGGGCTCGATCACGGAATCGACGAAGTTCTTCGTCGAGACCACCGGGTTGCCGGTATAGGTGCGGTCCTCGGCGGCTTCGAGGGTGACCCGGTCCAGGCTGTCGCTGAACGTGCCGACCCACCCGGGGCTGAGGACGAGCACGGTGCCCCCGTCTTCGGCTCCGACCTCGGTGGCGAGGTCACGGAGCTGGGAGTCCATGCGCGGATCTCGATCGATCACCACGACACTCAGGTCGATCCCGTGTTCCTGCGCCCGCGCCACCTCCGCGACCAGATCGTCGACCTGTTCGGGAGGCGCGGAGACCTGGTCGTCGCTCAGGTCGGCGAGGATCGCCTCGACCGTGACACCCGGAGGGAGATCTGTGGCCGACGGCCCGGGAATTCGTAGCAGTGGCGCAGACATTTCTCTCCGGTAGTGCTGGTCGGGAGCGTGTGCGAGCCCGGCTTCGCCGCGTCGAGCAGTCGGCACAGGGAGCACACGCTCGCAGGGCAACACCGAACAGTACGCGATCGCGCGCGGGTGGCGCAGCCGCGCCGAGGTCGGCGGGCGCGTCCGATGTGGCGTCGCGCACCCCTGAGAGCGCCGTATTCTCTGTACACTCCCGGCTTTATTACAGGACAAGCGTACTGTTAGACTCTACGGTGAGACGCCACGGCGGCACCGCACAGGAAATTCCTCCTCTGTGGACGCTGTGTGCCTCGCTTCAGCCGTCGACACAGCCCCGTCGGCGGCGAGCCGAAACGACGAGTGGAGCTGACGTGAGCACCAATACTGATTCGTTCGGCGCCAAGGGGACCCTGCAGGTCGGAGATAACTCGTACGAGATCTTCCGCCTGTCGGCCGTCCCCGGCACCGAGAAACTCCCTTACTCCTTGAAGGTTCTCGCCGAGAACCTGCTGCGCACCGAAGACGGTGCCAACATCACCGCCGATCACATCCGCGCCATCGCCAACTGGGATCCCGCAGCCGATCCCAGCATCGAGATCCAGTTCACGCCTGCCCGCGTGATCATGCAGGACTTCACCGGCGTGCCGTGCGTGGTCGACCTGGCCACCATGCGCGAGGCCGTCACCACCCTCGGCGGCGACCCGAACAAGGTCAACCCGCTCTCCCCCGCCGACATGGTCATCGACCACTCGGTCATCCTCGACGTCTTCGGCCGCGCCGACGCGCTCGAGCGCAACGTCGACCTCGAGTACCAGCGCAACGGTGAGCGTTACCAGTTCCTGCGCTGGGGCCAGGGCGCGTTCGACGACTTCAAGGTCGTCCCGCCCGGCATGGGCATCGTCCACCAGGTCAACATCGAGTACCTGGCTCCGACGGTCATGACCCGCAACGGCCAGGCCTACCCCGACACCTGTGTCGGCACCGACTCGCACACCACGATGGTCAACGGACTCGGCGTCCTCGGCTGGGGCGTCGGCGGCATCGAAGCCGAGGCCGCAATGCTCGGCCAGCCGGTCTCCATGCTCATCCCGCGCGTCGTCGGCTTCAAGCTCTCGGGCGAGATCCAGCCGGGCGTGACCGCGACGGACGTCGTGCTCACCGTCACCGAGATGCTGCGTAAGCACGGTGTGGTCGGCAAGTTCGTCGAGTTCTACGGCGCCGGCGTCGCCGAGGTCCCCCTCGCGAACCGCGCCACCCTCGGCAACATGAGCCCCGAGTTCGGTTCCACCGCAGCGATTTTCCCGATCGACGGCGAAACCATCAACTACCTGCGCCTGACCGGCCGCAGCGACGAGCAGCTCGCGCTCGTCGAGGCGTACGCCAAGGAACAGGGCATGTGGCACGACGCCGACAAGGAGCCGGTCTACTCGGAGTACATCGAGCTGGACCTGAGCACCGTCGTTCCGTCGATCGCCGGCCCGAAGCGCCCGCAGGACCGCATCCTGCTCAGCGACTCGAAGCTCGCCTTCCGCCGCGACATCCGCACCTACGTGGGCGACGACCAGCCGACCGAGCACAGCCAGCTCGACGAGGCCGTCGAGGAGTCCTTCCCCGCGTCGGACCCGGCCGCTCTCTCGTTCGCCGACGACGGTGACGACACCGCGGACCGCGTGCAGTCCGCCGCCAACGGTGCCACCGGCCGGCCGTCCAAGCCGGTCACCGTCAAGACGGAGCAGGGCGAGTTCGTCCTCGATCACGGTGCCGTGGTCGTTGCGGGCATCACCTCCTGCACCAACACCTCGAACCCGTCCGTGATGCTGGGTGCAGCGCTGCTCGCCCGCAACGCGGTCGAAAAGGGCCTGGCCACGAAGCCGTGGGTCAAGACCAACATGGCGCCGGGTTCGCAGGTCGTCTCCGACTACTACGAGAAGGCGGGCCTGTGGCCCTACCTCGAGAAGCTCGGTTTCTACCTCGGTGGCTACGGCTGCACCACGTGCATCGGCAACACCGGTCCGCTGCCGGAGGAGATCTCCAAGGCGATCAACGACAACGACCTCTCGGTCACCGCGGTGCTCTCGGGTAACCGCAACTTCGAGGGTCGCATCTCGCCCGACGTGAAGATGAACTACCTCGCGTCGCCGCCGCTCGTCATCGCGTACGCGCTCGCCGGCACCATGGACTTCGACTTCGAGGCCGACGCCCTGGGCAAGGACAAGGACGGCAACGACGTCTTCCTCAAGGACATCTGGCCGTCCGCGCAGGAGATCGACGACACCATCAAGTCGGCGATCAGCCAGGACATGTTCCGCAACTCCTACGCCGACATCTTCAAGGGCGACGAGCGCTGGCAGAACCTGGAGACCCCGGCGGGTGACACCTTCGCGTGGGACGAGAACTCGACCTACGTGCGGAAGCCTCCGTACTTCGACGGCATGACGATGGATCCGGCTCCGGTCACCGACATCAAGGGCGCTCGTGTGCTCGCGCTGCTCGGCGACTCGGTCACGACGGACCACATCAGCCCCGCGGGTCCGATCAAGCCGGGCACCCCGGCCGCTCAGTACCTGGACGAGCACGGCGTCGAGCGCAAGGACTACAACTCGCTCGGTTCGCGTCGCGGTAACCACGAGGTGATGATCCGCGGCACGTTCGCGAACATCCGCCTGAAGAACCAGCTGCTCGACGGTGTGTCCGGTGGCTACACCCGCGACTTCACCCAGGACGGTGCACCGCAGGCGTTCATCTACGACGCGTCGCAGAACTACCAGAAGGCCGGCATCCCGCTGGTCGTCCTGGGCGGCAAGGAGTACGGCTCCGGGTCGTCGCGCGACTGGGCGGCCAAGGGCACCAGCCTCCTCGGCGTCAAGGCCGTCATCACCGAGTCCTTCGAGCGCATCCACCGCTCGAACCTCATCGGTATGGGCGTCGTCCCGCTGCAGTTCCCCGCCGGGGAGTCTGCGGCAAGTCTCGGACTGGACGGCACCGAGGTCTTCGATATCACCGGTATCGAGGCGCTCAACGAGGGCACCACGCCGAGCACCGTGCACGTCACCGCAACGAAGGACGACGGCAGCAAGGTCGAGTTCGACGCGGTCGTGCGCATCGATACGCCGGGTGAAGCGGACTACTACCGCAACGGCGGCATCCTGCAGTACGTGCTGCGCAACATGATCCGGGGCTGACATCCCGATCGGCCGCCCACATCCGCGGGTGGCCCACGCTGTGAAGTGACGGCGGGCCCGGGACGTCTCGTCTC